>DATBSM010000081.1:0-7652 GCA_036559785.1 Gemmatimonadales bacterium | reverse complement strand
GTGCGGATTGAATGTATGGCGATACGACCAGAAGTTCATGTCCAAGCCGGAGAACCTGGAGGCATTCCGGGACGTGGCGGCCAAGCTCTCGACCAAGACGGCCCCGTCCTGCCGGCGGCCTTGATCTGACAGGTGAATCGGCCCCGTTCGAGCAGAACAAGAGACCCCGCCAGCGTGAAATCACTGGCGGGGTTTCTCGATAACAGATCGGGGCGCCGGGATTTGAACCCGGGACCTCCTGCTCCCGAAGCAGGCGCGCTAACCGGGCTGCGCTACGCCCCGTGTCTATTACTCAACTGCGTAACCGGGAAAAGAAAAAACGTGAGCGGTCAGCGGGACGGTTCGATGGGGTGGCCTGCGAGGGCCCGCTTACCGCTTACGCTGGTTCTGTCCCGCTCACGCTTTTGGGTACATGCGCCCTGAGGGACTCGAACCCCCAACCTTTTGATCCGTAGTCAAATGCTCTATCCAATTGAGCTAAGGGCGCCCATGGGCGGTACAAGACTCGAACTTGTGACCTCCACGATGTCAACGTGGCGCTCTAACCAACTGAGCTAACCGCCCAAGCGGGAAGGACGGGAAAGACGGGAAGGGCGGGAGGGTTGCCCCGCGCGTCGGCAGGCGTCCGCGCACCGGGCGAACCGTCCCGCCCTTCCCATCTTTCCCGTCCTTCCCGATAGCGGGGGTGGGATTTGAACCCACGACCTCCGGGTTATGAGCCCGGCGAGCTACCAGACTGCTCCACCCCGCGACGTATGCTTCAGACTCTTGGGTTCCCGGCCGATACTCTGGCTAACCCCGGGACCGTCCACTACTTGACTGTCCACGACCTACTTGAGGTTTGGGCCTGTGACCACTCCGCCGGCCTGCCGCCTCCGAGAGCGGGAAACGGGACTCGAACCCGCGACCCCAACCTTGGCAAGGTTGTGCTCTACCAACTGAGCTATTCCCGCGAAGCGGATGATTTTAGCGTCCCACCCGTTCCGGCGCAACGACCCGAGTACACGGGTTTGACCCGGCCGAAGAGGGGCTATGGAGGCGAGGGGGATCGAACCCCTGACCTCGTGAATGCCATTCACGCGCTCTCCCAACTGAGCTACGCCCCCGCTATATTGTCCCGCCTTCGTTCGGCCCCGCGACAGCACGGTAACGTAGCGGTCGTAGCAGTAAGTGTCAACGAGGGATACATGGCGCTGAACCAGTCCGATGCCGGCGATTTTCGGGTCATTCGCAGGCCATGAGCAAGCAGGCTGAGACGGGCCACGAGCCCCCAGATCCGGTCGGCCAGCGCCCTGCCCATCCGGCTCCCGACCCCATCTCCGACGATCTGACCACCGCCGAGATCCTGGCCCAGGGGCCGCCCGACAAGCCCCGGCGCAAGCGCCGGAAGGAAAGCGCCAAGAGCCTGGGTGTGTCCGATGCAGAGCGCGACCTCCTGGACCAGTACCTCTTCGAAGTCAGCAAGACCCCGTTGCTCACCAGCGCGCAGGAGTTGGCGATCGCCCGGCGCGTCGTCGCCGGTGACCCCGACGCAATGCACGAGCTGGTCGTCCGGAACCTGCGCTTCGTCATCTCCGTAGCCAAGAAGTACCAAAACCGTGGTTTGGCGCTGCCCGATCTGATCGGGGAAGGAAACGTCGGCCTCCTCACCGCGGCCCGGAAGTTCGACCCCGACCAGGGCGTAAAGTTCATTTCCTACGCCGTCTGGTGGATCAGGCAGTCGATCCTGGCCGCCCTGGCCCGGCAGGGCAGGACGGTCCGGGTGCCTCTCAACCGGACCGCCGACCTGTCCCGCATCGTCCGCAGCACTGCGACGCTGCGCCAGGAGCTGGAACGGGAGCCGACCCCCGAGGAGATCGCCACCGCTACCGGCCTGGCAGTGGACGTGGTCCAGTCGCTCGTCACCCTCAATTCCGCCGACGTCCGGTTTGACGCTCCGGTCGATGCTGAGGGCGACATGTCGATGATCGACCGTTTTACGGCCGATGAGCAGAGTGACCCCGAGACCCAGGTCATGGAGCAGCTCCTGACCGAGGAGATCGACCGGGCCCTGCGTTTGCTCCCCGCTCGGGACGCCAAGGTCCTGCGTCTCTACTTCGGGCTCAACGACGGCAGGGAGCACACCCTGGAGGAAATCGGCGGCCTGCTCGGCGTCACGCGCGAGCGGGTCCGGCAGCTCCGGGACCGGGCCCTCAAGCGGCTGCGCGAGGGGGAGATGGGTCGGGCGCTGGCGAGCTTTGCTGCATGAAGGCGAAGTGGGGCATCGCCCCGGTCTACTACAAACTCAACACACACCTTAGCTTCCGCACGTGACGCGCCTCGTGGCAGCCGCTCTTCCCACCCGGGAAGGCTTTATCGCTCATGTGGGCCGCCGCAGCATCGAAGCTGGCCGTGCCCTGGCCGATGTCCCTACCTGGGCTCCGCTCGTGGCGGTGCAGATGCGAAAGCTGGGGGTCGATTCCGTGCCGATCGCCCTCTTCATCTCTGTATTTACCGGCATCGTTCTCTCCCTCCTGTCATCCTACATCTTCACCGGCGCCGTCCCGCTGTATTTCGTGGGCGCTCTCGTGGGGAAGACGATCATGATGGAGCTGGGGCCAGTGCTCACCGGGATGGCGCTGGCAGGCCGGGTTGGGGCCAGCATTGCGGCCGAGCTGGGCACCATGAAGGTTACCGAACAGGTGGATGCGCTGGAGACGCTGGCCTACGATCGGTATTCCTACCTGGTGGTCCCGCGGGTTCTCGCCGCGACGCTGATGTTCCCGGTAGTGACGGCGTTTGCCGTGGCGGTCGGGGTGCTGTCCGGGTGGATCACCGCCGTCAACCTGCTGGACCTGTCGACCACCGAGTTTCTCAGGGGACTGAAGCAGTTCTACCAGTTCAAGGACGTGTGGTTCGGTCTGGTGAAGAGCTCCAGCTTCGGCTTTGCCGTGGCGCTGATGGGATGCCTCCGCGGGCTGGCCACCGAGGGAGGCGCCCAGGGCGTGGGTCAGTCCACTACCAGCGCGGTGGTCCTCGGCTGCGAGGCGATTCTGGTGCTCGACGCCTTCTGGGCTCTCGTGCTTCTATGATCGTCCTCGACCGCCTGACCAAGTCCTTCGGTTCGCGCGCCGTGCTGAACGGACTCTCGCTGGAGGTCCCGGATGGCCAGAACACGGTCATCATTGGGGCGTCCGGAGCGGGGAAGAGCGTCACCCTCAAGCTCATCGTGGGACTGCTCGAGCCCGGTAGCGGACGGGTGCTGGTGGACGATGCCGTGGTCGGTGACATGGATCGCGACGAGCTGGCCGCCCTGCGGGGCCGGATCGGATATGTCTTCCAGTTTGCGGCTCTCTTCGACTCCATGACCGTGGCCGAGAACATCCGACTGGGCCTAGTCAGGCGGGGGCACGACGAGGCGACCATCCGACAGCGGATAGAGGAGAGCCTGGATGTGGTGGAGCTGAGCGGGAGCGAAGACAAGCTGCCGGCCGAGCTGTCAGGGGGCATGCGGAAGCGGGTCGGTATCGCGCGAGCGATCGCCCTCAAGCCGCGCTACATTCTCTACGACGAGCCCACAACCGGGCTGGACCCCGTCACTGCCGCTCTGATGGACCAGCTCATCATGCGAACTCGCGACCTCGGTGTTACCGCGCTGGTGGTCACCCATGATATGCGCAGTGCCTTCACTGTGGGCGACCGCGTGGCTCTGATGCACGAAGGCGCCATCCGCCAGGTCGGCACGGTGGACGAGATGCAGACCTCCCACGATTCCCTGGTGCGACAGTTCATCGAAGGTCGGCCCGACCCGGTGGCGTTGGAGCCGGTGGCACGGAGGTCCGCAGGGTGAAACGGAGCAACGAATTCGCGGTGGGATTGGCGGTGCTGGCGGCCCTGGCACTGGTGATCGGGGGTGCGCTCTGGCTGAGCGAGACCGACGTGAACCAGAAGCAGGCCTCCTACAAGGCCCGTTTCCGCACCGTCGGCGGGCTCGGCGTGGGCGCCCCGGTCACCCTGCGGGGGGTTAAGGTCGGCCGGGTTGAGGGTATCCGCCTCGTGGCGAACGAGTGGGTGGAGACGGATTTCAGCATCGACCGCAGGGTCGAACTGCCCCGAAAGCCCGCCGCCATCTCGTCCTCGGCCAGCCTGTTCGGCGAATGGAGCGCCAACATCGTTCCCCTCGAGCCGCTGCCGTCGGATCCGCTCATCCGAAACGCCCTCATCGAGTCCGACCGGGCCGGAGGGGACGCCTGGCCCGGCGCCACCCTGCCGGATATCGGCCAGCTGACCGCGCAGGCGAGCCGCATCGCCGGCGACGTGGGCGACATTACTCAGCGGATCGGACAGGCGTTCGACAGCACGGCCCTCAAGAACATGCAGCAGAGCGTCAAGGATCTCGCTGCCATCTCCGGACGGCTGGTCGGCTTCGCCAACGCGCAGACCAACCGGATGGACAGGGTCGGCCGGAACGTGGCCACCACTTCCGACGCCTTTGCCGGTGTGGCCCGGACCTTCGAGGCAGCCGTGGCCCGGCTCGACACCGCTACCAGCGACGATCAGCTGAAGGACATCCTCAACAACTCGCGGATCTCGAGCACCGACCTGCGGTATGCGGCCGCGGACCTTCGCTCGGTGATCGCTGCGGCCCGGGCCAACGAGACGAGTCTGGTGCGGGTGCTTCAGGCGGCCGACACGCTGATGACCAGGATTCAAGCCGGCAACGGCACTCTCGGCATGCTGGCCTCGGACTCCACACTCTATCGGGAGACCACGAAGACGGTGATTCAGTTCCGGGATCTGCTGACCGACTTTAAGGCCAACCCCAAGAAGTATCTGAAGATCTCCGTTTTCTAAATGAACAAACGTCGCGCGGAGCTGGAGGTCAGTGCCGGCGGAATCGTGTTCCGGCGGGTGCCCGATCAGGCGGCCACCTATCTCCTGATCCGGGACTCCTACAAGAATTGGGGCTTTCCCAAGGGGCATCTGGAGGCGGACGAGTCTCCGGCCGAAGCGGCCATTCGGGAAACGGCCGAAGAGACCGGCCTGGAGCACCTGATCCTGCACGGCCCGATCCGAGTGATCGACTGGCATTTCCGCTTTCGCGGGCGACACATCCACAAGTACTGCCACTTCTTCCTGTTCGAGAGCCCCGATGGAGAGGCCTGTCCCCAGGTGGACGAAGGCATTACCGCGTGCCAGTGGCGCCCCTTGCCCGAGGCGCTCGATCTGCTCAGCTACGACAATGCGCGTGGGGTGTTGAAGCGCGCCGGCGAGATGGTGCGCACCCTGGTGGCGATCGGTGCGGGGCGCGCGGGTGGAGCGACGGAAGGGCGGCAAGGCGGCAAGGCGGTAAGTCGGGACGAGGAAACCTCAGAAGCGGCCACGGTTGGAAGGGCGGACGCTGTGGAGGAACCCCCTTCAGAGACTACCGGCCTACCGCCTTACCGCCCTACCGCCTGACCGCCCGTGCCCGCCATCGCCGCGTTGCTGGTCAGTCGTGCCGCGCTGATCGCTCTGCGGCGAACCCTCCCCAAAGGTGGCCCCAGCGTCGTCTCTTGCAGGACCCCTGCCGCCTTGCACCGGCTGCTGCAAACCCGCCTGGTCGATGCGGTGGTACTATCGCCACAACCCGAGCTCCTCGCGGACCTCTCCGATCTACGCTCACACCTGCCCTATGTCCCCGTTGTAGCGTACGCCCCTTTCCGGCCCGATGATGGCGAGCTACTCCTGACCTGCCGCCGTCACGCGGTTGCGTCGGTGGTGGTCGAGGGAGTCGATGATCCGATCGTCGGCGACCTGGTGCTCCGTTCTTCCATCACCGCGGAGCGCCGCCGGGCGCTGGTGGATGCCCCGCGTATGCTCCGCCTGACTGAGCCGCTGCAACAGGCCGCCTGGAACCTGCTGCTGGGCGAAGTCGAGCGGCCGATGCGGACCACGCTCCTGGCGAGCCGGCTTCGGATCAGCCGGGAGCATCTCTCTCGCCAGTTCGGCGCTGGCGGGGCACCTAATCTGAAGCGGGTGATCGATCTGACTCGCATCGCCTGCGCCGCCCAGCTGCTCGGCAACCCGGGCTACGCGGTGCAGACGGTTGTTCGCGTCCTGCACTTCTCCTCGTCCAACCACCTGGCCCGGAGCGCCCGCCGCATCGCCAATGTGCCTACCACTGGCCTCGCCGCGCTGGGAGCGCGCGGGGTGCTGGCGGCCTTTGTCAGGGGGAATACAAGAAGCAGGGGGGTAAGGCGGTAAGGCGGTACGGCGGTACGGCGGTGTCGCTACGCCTGTAACCAGTACCTTCGCGCTGCCCCGCTGCCCCGCTGCCCCGCTGCCCCGCTGCCTTGCCCTCCCTCGCATTGTGATTATTTTCACAAGCTAGATTGATGCGCACCTTCAGCCAGGCTTAAAAAACTACATGGCCACCGAATCCATACTCCGTCCAGGCGAGCTCAAAGAGATCCTGCTGCGCGAGATCGCGTCGGCGGATCTTGCCACCGAGGACGTCAGCGAAGTCGGCACGCTGCTCGAAGTGCGTGACGGCGTCGCGCGCATTTATGGCCTCAAAAACGCCATCGCCAGCGAGATGCTGGAGTTCACGGCTCGCGAGACAGGGGAGACAGTCGCCGGGCTGGCGCTGAACCTCGAAGAGGACAACGTCGGCGCCGCCATCATGGGCGACTACCTCAAGCTCAAGGAAGGCGATGAGGTCCGTCGGACCGGGCGCCTGCTCGAGGTTCCCGTGGGGCCCGCGATGCTTGGCCGCGTGGTTGACGCCCTCGGCAGCCCGGTGGATGGCCGGGGTCCGATTCAAACCACCAGCACGCGGCCGGTTGAGATGGTGGCTCCCGGCATCATCGTCCGCCAGCCGGTGAAGGAGCCGCTCCAGACCGGCATCAAGGCCATCGACGCCATGATTCCGATCGGCCGAGGTCAGCGCGAGCTGATTATCGGCGACCGTGGCACCGGGAAGACGGCCATCGCAGTGGACACGATTATCAATCAGAAGGGCACCGGCGTCATCTGCGTCTACGTGGCGATCGGGCAGAAGCGTTCGACCGTGGCCACGGTGGTGGAGAAGCTGAAGGACGCGGGCGCCATGGACTATTGCATCGTGGTGGTCGCCTCCGCCTCGGACCCGGCACCGCTGCAGTTCATCGCGCCGTACTCCGGCTGCGCCCTTGCCGAGTACTTCATGTACGAGGAAGGGAAGCCCACCCTCTGCGTCTACGATGACCTCTCCAAGCAGGCCGCGGCGTACCGCCAGCTGTCGCTGATTCTCCGGCGCCCGCCGGGCCGCGAAGCCTATCCCGGCGACGTCTTCTACCTCCATAGCCGCCTGCTGGAGCGCGCCGCCAAGATCAACGAGGACGCGGAGGTGGTGAAGTACGATCCCCGGATCAAGAAGGCGGGTGGATCGCTCACCGCGCTGCCGATCATCGAGACCCAGGCGGGAGACGTCTCGGCCTACATCCCCACCAACGTCATCTCAATTACGGACGGCCAGATCTTCCTGACCACCGATCTGTTCTACTCCAATGTCCGCCCCGCCGTTGACGCCGGAATCAGCGTCAGCCGGGTCGGCGGTAACGCCCAGATCAAGGCGATGAAGCAGGTGGCCGGCCCTCTCCGGCTCAGCCTGGCGCAGTACCGTGAGCTCGAGGCCTTCGCCCAATTCGGCT
>DATBSM010000080.1:0-7466 GCA_036559785.1 Gemmatimonadales bacterium | reverse complement strand
CTCGAGGGTCAGGTTCACGATCCGCTCGATCAGCCTGGGGTAATCCAGACCCGCCGCCGCGGCCGACATGGCGAACTCGCTGGACCGCTCGAGGTAGCAGCTGGCGTTTACCTCGAGCACATATATGTCGCCGGTGTCGGTGAGCCGGAGATCCACCCGGCCGTAGTCCCGGACCCTGAGCGCGCGAAAGGCGTCGACGGCTACTTTCTGCAGGCGGGCGCGCAGCTCGTCGGGCAGATTGGCCAGGACCGACTTGGTGCCCTTGTACTCCTGGCTGCCCTCGTCCCACTTGGCCTTGCTGTCGAGAACTTTGGGCACTCCCTCCGGGAACCCGGTGAAATCGACCTCGATGGGCGGCAGCGCCTTCGGTTGTCCGTTGCCCAGCACGCCCACATAAAACTCACGGCCCTCGATGTACTCCTCGGCGAGCGCGGAGTCGTCCAGCTCCTTCCGGATGGCCGTCACCCGCTCCATCAGCGCCACCGCATCGTGCACCAGCGATTTGCCCCCGATACCGAGAGAGGAGTCGGACCGAAGCGGCTTCACGAACAGCGGCATCCGCAGATTTCCGCCGGTCTCGAACGATCCCTGTTGTTTCGAGAACACGGCGAACCGGGGGTAGAGAATTCCGTCGAAGGCCAGGAGCTTTTTGGTAAGGCCCTTGTCCTGGCTCAGGTAGAGCTCGCCCGGCCCGCTGCCGGTGTACTTGACCCCGATCAGGTCGAGCAGCCCGGTTACCGGAATGTCCCCGAACACGTTGTCAGCGAACATCTCCATCAGATTGAAGACGAGATCGGGTCGGCGACGCGACAGCCCGGCGATGAGGCGCTTGACGTCGCCGTGCGCGCCCAGGACGGAGACCCGGTGCCCCAGGCTGCGCAGGGTCCGGGCTACCTGGGGGACTACTGCCTCGTAGTCCTTGGAGTTTTCGTCTTCGCTGTCGAGATAGGTCAGGACGGTGATGTTCATGCGGTCGGTCCTCTCAGGTTCCGGCCGTTCACTCGGCGAGCCCCATGCCCCAGCTCGCGAGACTCACTGGCAGCCCGCCATATCCCATCACCTCGTCGTGGAAGCGCCGCGCGCGATAGGCGCCGCCTTCCCGTTCCCGATACTCATCACGCAGGCGGAGCAGCTCGCGCCGGCCGACCGCGTAGCACAGCTGGTAGGTGGGCCAGGCGCAATAACGGCGCACCTCGGCCTCGGCGTGGGAGCGCTCGATCGGCAGGTGCTCGACCATGTAATCCACCGCTTCGGTCGGGCTCATCCCCCGGGTATGGAGACCCACGTCCAGTACCACTCGAACGGCGCGCCACAGGAGATTCACCAGTCGGAACAACCGAGCCTGATCGCTGAGGTAGTACCCGGTCTCGTCCATCAGCTGCTCGGAATAGAGAGCCCACCCCTCGACCATGATCGGACTCCAGACGTGGCGTCGCACCTCGGAGCCGAGGCTCTGGGCCGCGACCAGTTGGAGGTGGTGACCGGGGTACGCTTCGTGGACCACCATGGCCGGCATGCCATGGGTGCAGTGGCCCCGCCGCTGCTGCGCAACAGCCTCGGGCGGGAGCGTAGGATCGGGCGCGGTCACGTAAAACCGGCCGGTACGATCGGGTAGATAGAGCGGTGGCGGCTCATACGCCGCGAACGGCACCAGGGAGGCAAGAAACGCCGGCGTGGGCACCACTTCGACCGGAGCCTCGGGCACGGTCACGAGATCGTGCTCCAGCACCCAGTTCACCGCCCGGTCGATCTCCTGGCGATAGGCAGCGAGCAGCTGATCGGCCGGCGGTGCCTCGTTCCGCAGCTCGTCTACCACCACGCGCCAGGGGCGCGGGTCGAGCCGCTTAGCCAGCGCGACGATCTCCTCCGTGACCTCCTCCTGCAGATGGAGGCCGTAACGCCAGAGCTCGGGTGGCCCGGCCATGAGCGCATGCTCATGGTGCAGCCGGCGGGCGAACTGCTCCTCACCGATGGCAAACGCATGCGGATCCGCGGCGGGCTCGACCTCATCCCGCAGGGCGGCGCCGAACGTGACGAGAGCCTGCAGAGTCGCCTGCCCCACCGTCTTCAGCCGGGCCGCCAGGTCCGGCGCTGCGCCGGCAAAGACCGTCACCACCTCAGCGACCAGCTGTCCGCCTCCTCCGAGCATGCTCAGCGCGGCATCGACGAAGACAGAAGGTGGCTCGTCGATGGCGTCGCTCGCGCTCTCGAGAAACGTCGGCGCGGCTTCCAGGCGGGCGATCACCGCGGGAGCCCGGCTGGGAAGATCGTCTCCGTGGCGCGCCAGAAGGGTGTAGAGACCTTGCAGCAGATGGGAAAGCCAAAAACCAGGGTTACGAACGTGCGGTCGTTCGTACTCGAACCGGAAGACCGCACTGCGCATCTCGCCCAGGAGCGCGGTACGGTCGATCTCCTCGTTCAGCCCCTCGGGCTCGAGCTCCTCCAGCGCACCGGTGAGCGACCGTAGCGCCGCCAGGTACTCCCGCGTAGTCTCGACGTCGAAGCGGCCGAGCCGACAGTCCTGGACCACGAGCCCGGCGGCGCTGGCCGCCGCGGGGTCGAAGTGATACTTGAGATCCAGGTAGGACCGACAAAGATCGTCGACGGCTGTGGCGCTCGCTCTGGAGATCCTTCGCGCTCCCTTCATTCGGACAGGCGGTTCGCTATGCCCGGCTCGCAGTCACCTCAGAATGGTCGCCCAGCGTAGTACTCCCGCGGAACCCCTCCACCACCACCCCATTACCCAGCAAAGAGCCGTCGAGCTGCACATCAATCAGCTTTGCATCGCGACCCACGATAGTGTTGCGAAGCCGGCTGCCGGTGACCCTGGTGCCGGATTCCAGCGAGACATTCGGCCCTATCTCGCTGCGTTCGATGGTCACGCCATCCTCGACGTAGACCGGATCGTGCATGGTGACGCCGGGGAAGTCCACCCGCCGGGCCGCGCCCTTTCGCAGCAGTATCTCATTGGTCTCCAGCAGCGTATCAAGCTTGCCGCAGTCGTACCAACCCCCCACCTCGGCAGTGAGAATCCGTTTCTTATGCTCGATCATCCACTGGAAGGCGTCAGTCAGATACCACTCGCCCTTGTTGGCCGGGTTGGCGAGCACGTGATCGATGCCCTTCCACAGGCTGTCCACCGAGCGGATGTAGTAGAGCCCGATGTTGGCGAGCTTGGAGATCGGGGTGGTCGGCTTCTCCACGATGCGCGTCATGTATCCCTGCGCATCGGTGACCACCACGCCGAAGCGCTGGTAGTCCTCCACTTCCTTGGCCCAGATTATCCCGTCCGCGTCGGTCCGGTTGATCAGCGTGAGGTCGGCCTCGAACACCGTATCCACAAAGATGATCAGCACCGGCCCTTTCACGTAGGGACGCGCCAGGTTCACCGCGCCCGCCGTGCCGTCCTGCACTTTCTGCTCGATGAAGCGGGACGGGATCTTGTATCGCTTCCGGGCGAAGTCCTCCACCTGCTCCTTGAGGTGACCGGTGATGAAGATGAGCTCGGTGACGTCGAGTCCCTTGAGCCGGTCCATGACCCAATCCATGACGGGCCGCCCGGCCACCTTCAGCATCGGCTTGGGCACCAGATGGGTGTGCGGCCGGAGCCGGGTGCCCTTGCCTGCCAGGGGGATGATCACTTGCATGTCAGCCTCTCCCATAGCGGTCTTGGAGGCGGACGAGGTCGTCGAGCTCGGGCGTGGAGGCCTCGAGGACGTCGCTGTCCACTATCGCCTCGATCTGGTGGATGAGCTTCGCGGGAATGTGGACCGACTCACCCGCCTTAAAGGGCCGGGAGACAAGCTTGTTGCCCGTCTGGGTTCGGAGGGTGAGCTCGCCCGAAAGCAGGTGCATCGTTTCATCCTTCCGGTTGTGATATTGGAGACTGAGCACGTGTCCCGCCTTCACGTGGAGAATCTTCCCCACGTAACGATCGGTGCGGGCCCAGATCAGCTCGTAACCCCACGGCTTCTCAACCCGGTACGGCACATCGGGCACTTAGCCCTCCACGTAAGTGAGTTCGTAGGACGACGGAGTCGTGACGCAAGCGTGCACGCACACACCGCAGCCAACGCAGCCTTCACGCCGGATAACCGGATGCCCGGCGGCATCGATGGTGAGTGCCGCTTCGCCCACCGGACAGGCGTCGGCGCAGACGCGGCACGGCGTTCCGCGAAAGGTGAGGCAGCGATCCGGATGCAGCTCCAGCACACCGAGCCGGTAGCCGGCCCAGCCCCGCTCGGGGACCGTGAGCGCCGGCGTCGGACAGGCGGCGGCGCAGGGCATGGTCGGACACGCAATGCAGGGCTCGCTGGCTGGATCGAGATACGGCGTACCCGCGGCGAGGCCGCCATTGGGCCGCACCTTGATGAGCGCGTGCGGTGGACAGGCGTCGATGCAGGCACCGCAGCGGGTGCATGCGGCCAGAAATCCGATTTCCGGCAATGCGCCCGGTGGACGAAAGTAACGCCGGGCGATGACGCGGTCCTCGGTGTAGGCCATGAGACGTTCGAGCCAGTCGCCCAGCGCCGAGCGCAGCAGACCACGACGAGTCGAATCGGACGGCGTCAGCATGCCGGAAGAAATATGGCTGGGCAGCGGGGCAGATGGGCAGTGGGGCAGCGAGGGCGATTAGTCCTGGATGGTAACCGCAGGAATTTTCCTGCCCCGCTGCCCCACTGCCCCGCGTTCAGAATGCCGGCTCAAAGCTGAAGGTCCAGCGAAATTCGACCTCGTCGTCGCCGGGCTCCTGGTCCTGGGCCAGCTCCGGCCGGCTCACGTAGAGCGGCAGGTCGAACCGGGTGGTGAACTTCGTGTCGCCGATCCGGTGATCGGCTCGGAGTCCCAGGCCCGCATCGCCGAGGAACCGGATGCGATCGCCGGTGAGCGGCTGCGAAGCTGCACCGATAGCATGCGCCAGGTCGGTGAAGGCGGCGATCGAGATCCGATTGAACAGGTGCGCCGACGAGCGCGCCACCAGCGTCTGGTCCAGCTCGAGACTGAGCCCGACGATGGTTGCGGTTGATACTCGTGAGTCGATACCACGGACGCCGGCACCACCTGGGGAGTGATAGTGAAAGTCGTCTCCCACGAGCAGCGATCCCTGGGACCGGAGGAACGGATTGCGCAGCTGCTGGAGCGGGTCGGCGCCCTGGAAGTAGATCTGCCGCTGCTTGGCCGCGGTATGGTCTCCGCTGGCGACGCCGACAAACGCTCGAGCACCGAAATTCCGCTTAGCCCCGAGCGGCCGCCGGGCGGTTGCCTCGACCTGTCCCCTAAAGTAGAAGGGATCCAGATCGGGCCGGCCGGATGCGTCGAGACCATTGCGGTTATACGCCAAGCCGGCGCCCAGCGAGCTCTGGACCTCGAGCTGCCACTTGGCACTCTGGGTGGTCACACCGCCAAAGCTCTGCAGCTCGACCGTGCCGACATCATCGTAGAGGCCCGGATCGAGATAGCGGAAATCCTCGGTGGCGACCCATTCCACCCGGAGGCCGCGGCTCCATGTCGGACCGAAGGTCAGGTGCTCACGACGGCTCCACGCGATCTCGCCGCTGAGGCCGTAGCGCCCCTCGACCTTGAAGATGTCCAGCGTCTGAGACGTGTTCGGCGCCCGAAGCATCACCGGGTTCTTCGTTCGGAGAAAGAAATCGACGTCCTGAACATCGAGATCCGACCCCCATCCGGTCCCTACGCTCACCAGCGCCACGTTCTGCTCGAAGCGGCCCAGGTAATCGCTCCTGCTCCTGGCGCCGAGGGTAACGCCGCCGGCATCGTTGTACCAGAGCGTCGGCTGCCAGCCAAGCGTGAGGCGATCGCGCCGTGACCGGGTCGAGAAATACGGGTGGAAGTAGTGCTCGGCTTTCGGACCCTTACCGAAGATGCCGTCCAGGAACCCACCCACCCGCCTCTGGTTGTTGAGCATGTTCCAGTCGTGAGACCGCACCCGCGGATCCAGCACCACTCGCTTCGGCTTGCTCCGTGTCGGCACCTCTACCCATTCCCGTTCGGCAAGCCCCTCAATTCGCACGACGCCCGTGTCTCTTTCGGCGATGACGGCGACCTCAACCGGTATTCTCCCTTCTGACCTCCGCACCACCTCCACGCGTGTTGTCCACTGCCCCGCCGCCCCGCCGCCCCGCCCGGTCTGCACCTTCCCCACCGAGTAATCGTACAGCTCCGTGGCATGCAGCCCCTGGCCGAATAAGGTGGACAGGTCCCGCTTCGAGACCTCTTCGGCGACCGCGCGGAACGCCCCTTCGTCCACGTGCTTCAGCTTCCACCGCTGGTAGAAGGTCCGGAGGATAAGGCGCATGGTCTCGTCGCCGACGACGTAACGGAGCTGCTGAAAGAAGAACTCGCCCCGGCTGTAGATCGCGATGTTGTAGGACACGAAATCGCGGTACACCTCGGCCCGGAGGCTCGCTGGCTCGGAGTACCCATCGAGATCGAGGTCCAGGATGCTGGCCTCGACCTGTTCATACAGGCCCGGCTTGCCCTGAGTCTCCCAGAACCAGGTGGTCTGGAAGGTTGTAAAGCCCTCGTCGAGCCATCCCTCCCGCCACTCGTTGTTGGCCAGAATGCCCATGGTGTAGTTGTGGCCGACCTCGTGCACGATCAGCCCCTGATCGGCCGATCCGTTCATGACCATCATGGGGAACTCGGTTCCGCCGCCTTCGATCCGGTGAACGTTGGTCATCTGAGGCCAGGCAAACGGTCCGAACACCCGGTCCAGCCAGGCAAGCGCCGTTACGGTCCGCTCGACCGCGGCGCCGCTCCCCCAGGTGCTCTCGTCGCCCGGCTGATAGAGCACATGGACCGCGACATCGCCGAACGCACCGCCCTCGTAGCGGTATTCGGGGTTCAGCGAGAGTGCGAAATGGTGGACGTCCTCGGCGTACCACCGGATCCTCTTTCGCCCAGGCGCGGCCCCGCTACAGGCTTCGCCCGATGGAGTGCGCGCGCCGTAGTAATCGCGCTGATAATCGACGTCGCGAGATGGCCCCCGATTAGCCCGCTCCCATCCCGGATCACCGCAGACCGGCACCCCGGTGGCGCCCACCACCTGATCCTCGGCAACATCGAGATCTACCAGGAACGACCCGAACTCGCCGTAGAACTCCCCGGCCGGATACAGTGGATTTTCCGCCCAGCCATACCGGTCGTAGACCACGACCTTGGGGTACCATTGGGCGAAGTCGAAGCGGCGGCCCTGACGCCCCTGGCGGCGCGGCACCGTCGAGGGTCGGGCGTCCCAGTCCATGTCCACCGACATGGACTCCCCCGGCGACAATGGACGGGGCAGGTCGAAGCGCACGATGGTGCTGTCGGGTGCGAAGGGATATGACGGGCGCACCGGCGCGCCCATGATCCGCACGTTGCGCACGTGATTGAAGGCGTAATCGGGGTCGCGCAGGTCATTGAACCGACGCCGTCCCTCTGCCGAGTCGGCGGCGGACCAGCGG
>DATBSM010000079.1:0-10812 GCA_036559785.1 Gemmatimonadales bacterium | reverse complement strand
CCAATCAGCCGCCGGACTGGCAGCGCCGAGTTGCCATCATGCAAGCCTACCTGCAAAACGACTCATTCCGGCTCACCGCGGATGTCCCCGGCAGCGACCCGAATCGGCGGGATCTGGTCGTGGAGATCAAGCGGCAGACTTGCAGCTGGTCGGTCCCCTTCGTGGCAGTGAAGAGCAGCCAAGGTTGGTTGGTGACGCAAGTCGATATCTCCACCGCCGGGAATCCTGCTCGAACCTGCCAGGAGGGGGCATCGGCGGCGAGCCCTAACCGCGGTTAGCCGAGGAACTTTCCTGGCCCCGCGTTGTTATCTTTCAATCGGTGAGCTCCAAGAGAATCCCGGCGGTTGCTTTCGGGTGCACGAACGCAATACGGCGGCCCGCTGCTCCCTTTCGCGGCACCTCGTCCACCAGCCGATATCCCGCTTTTCGGCAGGCTTCGAGCGCGGCATCGAGGTCGGGCACCCGGTAACAGATGTGGTGAATGCCCGGACCGCGCCGAGCCAGGAACTTGCCGATGGGACTATCCGGCTCCACCGGTGCAAGCAGCTCGACCTCGGCATCCCCAAAGGAAAGCGCCACGATGGTTGCGCCATCCACCATCTCGGGCGCATGGGGCTCGAGGCCAAGAACGTCGCGGTAAAAGGCCAGCGCCGACTCGAGGTCGGACACGGCAATACCAACATGAGCAATGCGGGGGCGGTCAGTCACTGACTCCTCCGAAGATGACTTACTACCACTGGAGAATAACGAAATGGGCGCAGCGAATACTTTGACCGTGCACGTGAGCGACGCTTCCTTTGCGAGCGAGATCGAGCAGGCCGACGGACTCGTGCTCGTGGATTTCTGGGCGTCGTGGTGCGGGCCCTGCCAGGTCGTGGCGCCGGTCCTCGATCAGCTTGCCGGCGAATACGCTGGTAAGGCCAAGGTGGCCAAAGTCGACGTGGATGTGAACCAGCGGACTGCCATGCGCTTCAACGTGCGCTCCATCCCAAGCATCCTGTTCTTCAAGAACGGGCGGCACGTCGATACTGTCGTTGGCGCTGTCCCCAAGGCGACACTCGAAGGCAAGATCAAGCAGCATCTCGTCTAGGACGGGAAAGACGGGAAAGGCGGGAAGGGCGGGACGCAACGAGCTCCTCTGATCCTTCCCGCCTTTCCCGTCCTTCCCGACATTCCCGTCATGCCCACTGGTACACTGTACGTCGTCGCCACCCCGCTGGGCAATCTCGGTGACCTCTCGATGCGGGCCGCCGAGCTGCTGCGCAACGTCCCGGTCGTCGCGGCGGAAGATACCCGCCGGACCCGCGGGCTCCTGAGCCATCTGGGAGCCAGGCCTACCCTCCTGAGTTTTCACGCTCACTCGGACGAGCATCGGCTCGAGACTGTCCTCAACATTCTGCGTGGCGGCCGGGATGTGGCCCTGGTATCCGACGCCGGCACTCCCACTGTGAGCGATCCCGGCGCGGACCTGGTGGGCTTGGCGCGCGAAAGCGGAATCACCGTGGTTCCGATTCCGGGACCGTCCGCCGTGGCTACCGCCCTCTCCGCTGCGGGTCTCCCGGCCGATCGCTATCTCTTTCTCGGCTTCGTTCCGCGAAAAGGGAGAGAGCGCTCGCGCCTGCTCCAGCGTGCCGCTGCCGACGAATGGAGCGTCGTATTCTACGAAGCGCCCCCGCGGTTAGTCGCATTGCTGGAGGACCTGCTGCCGCTGGCGGGCGCGGATCGCCGGGTGGTGGTTGCCCGGGAGCTGACCAAAATGCACGAGGAAATTCGCTCCGGCACCTTGGGTGAGTTGGTGGACTATTTTACAGCCCTACCCCCCAGGGGCGAACTCACCGTCATTCTCCGGGGGACCGGGTCGCCTCCGGCTGAGCCCGATCGAACCGAGGAGGCCGTGGAGCAGGCCACCACGTTGCTCGCCGAAGGTCTTCCGCGCCGAGAGGTGGCCCGGCGTTTGACTGAATCTCTCGGTCTCCCCCGTAACGAAGCGTATCGACTGGTTATGGAGTTGCCGTGATCGCTCTGGTGCTCCTGATGCTGGCCGCCCGGGCCGGCTCGGCGGACAACCTGACCGGCCCGGAGCCGGTGCTGACGATCGGACGCCTGCATTACGATGGCGGCGGAGACTGGTACGCTAACCCGTCCAGCTTACCCAATTTGCTGGCCGCCTTGCGAAGCCGGACCGCCCTACGCGTGGCTCCTCAGGAGCGGGTGGTGACCCTGGCCGACGACGATCTCTGGAACGTCCCCTACCTTTATATGACCGGGCACGGGAACGTGCATTGGAGCGATCCCGATCTGGCCACGCTTCGGCGATACCTGCTTCAGGGCGGTTTTCTCCACGCGGACGACAACTACGGCATGGACCAGTCGATCCGTCGAGAGCTGGCCCGGCTCTTTCCGGATCACCCTCTAGTAGAAGTTCCGCTCGACCATCCTATCTATCACCTGGTTTATGACTTACCCAAGGGCATTCCCAAGATCCACGTCCACGATGGGAAGCCGGCCCAGGGGTTCGGGATTTTCCTCGATGGACGCCTGGCGGTGTACTACTCCTACCAGTCCGATTTGGGCGACGGCTGGGAGGATCCGGAGGTGCACCACGACCCACCGGAAAAGCGGGAGGCCGCCCTCCGGATGGGGGTGAACCTGTTCGCCTACGCTGTCGGGTTCGGCGGGTGACCGCGCCGGCCACCTATGGCGCGCTGCGTCGGCTGGCGCGCCCGCTCCAAGGCCAGAGTGGGGCCGGGTGGCTGGCTTTCGCCGCGGGTTCGGTTGCGCTCCTCTGGGGCGCCGCCGCCTGGGCCGTTCGGCTTGGCTGGCTCAGTGCGCCCTATTGGGTGCTCGTCGCCTGGCTGCTGGCGCTGATGGCGCTTGCCGGGGTGATCTATGTCGGGTCGGCGATACATGCCAGACTCTCGGTCAGGCGCCTCGCGCGCACGCTGGAGGACCTGGGCGCATGGCGGCGGGGTACGCTCACCGGCCTTCTCGATGCGCCCGCATCCGGCACCAGTGACGCGCTGCTCACCCTGGCGGACCGGGCTCATGCCGACGAGATCGGCCGCCGGGGCGCAGCGGTGGTGGGGCCGCTCGCGCGTCCGGTGCGACTGGTTCTCTTTGCCGGTGCGCTGTGTCTCCTGGCCGGCGGGCTGGCCTTTACCTCCGCCGGTCCGGTGCGCGGCGCGGCTGCGGCCTTGTGGCATCCCCTGCGGGCCTGGGAAGCCACGGTGGCACCGGTACGGTTGCGAGTAACGGCCCGGGTGGTGGATCGCGGCCAGCCGGCCGAATTTCATCTGGAGGCACTGGGACGGAAGGTCGCCACCCTCTGGCTTCGGTCCCCCGGCGAGTCGTGGAAGGCGCGAGGCGTACGCCTCGACTCTCTCGGCCGCGCCGTCGTCTCGACGGCCCCACTCGAGAGCGACCTCTTTGCCCGTCTCACCAGCGGCAGCCGGTCGTCCGACACCGTGACCGTCCGGGTACGGCTGCCGGTGTTTCTGGGCTCACTCAGCATCACCGCCCGCTACCCCTCGTATTTGGGTTTGGAGAATGAGCCGCTCCCCACCGGCGGAGACACCCTTCTTCTCCCCGCCGGGACCCGGCTCGATACCAAAGGCGAGGCAACCGCTCCTCTGGCTCAGGCCGCGTGGGCCGTAGGGGAGCAGGTTGAATCGCTCAGCGTGACCACGACGCGCTTTGAGGGCACGTTCGTACCCTCGCGATCGGGTGAGTATCGCCTGACCCTGGTGACTCGGAGCGGAGCCCCGCTGGCGGGCGACTCGGTCCGGTTACCCATTCGCATCGTCGCCGACAGCGCCCCCTCGGTAGAAATCCCGGTGCCGGGAGCCGATACGCTGGCCCCTCTCACGCTCAAAGTGCCGCTGATCATTGATGTGCGAGATGACCATGGGGTCACCGCCGTCGCGCTGCAAAGCAAAAGGATCAGCCGGCTGGGCCTGGTGGACTCGGCCCGGCGGGAGAGCGTTCCCTTGCCGCCAGAACGGCCCGACCGGGCCATCCTGAGCTTCACCCTCGATTTGAACCACCGCGGACTCCTGCCTGGTGACACGGTTCGCTACTTCGCCACCGCCACCGACAATGCGCCGCGGGGGCATACCGGCCGTTCCCGCGAGTTCGTGCTGCGCCTTCCGACCATGAGTGAAGTGCGGGCGGCCCAGCGTCAGGCCACCGCCGCGGTGGGCGACCGGCTGGATTCCCTCACCGATCAGAGCAAACGGATCGAGCGCCAGACCGGCGACCTGGCCCAGGAGCGCCCTCGCACCGGCCGAACCGGCGAGAAGGAAAGCGAGTCATTGCCGTACCAGGAGGCGCAACGGGCTCAGGCGGTGGCCAAGTCTCAGGAAGAGCTGGTCCGGCAGGCCGAGGAGCTGTCGCAGGCACTCGAGGCGCTGCGCCGGAGTGCGGAGGCCGCCGGGATGCAGGATTCCGCGTGGCAACGCCAGCTGGCCGAGATCCGCGATCAGCTCGAGCGGGCGCTCTCCCCCGAGCTCCGGGAAAAGCTCGCGGCGCTCCAGCAGGCCTTGAAGGATCTCGATGCGGAAGGGGCCAAGGAGGCTCTGGCCCAGCTCGCCGAGGCGCAGAAGCAGTTGCGCGACGCGCTCGAACGCAGCCGTGAGCTGTTCCGGCGCGCGGCCCTCGAAGGCGATCTTGCCAACCTGGCGCAGGAGTCGAAGGACCTCGCTCGCGAGCAACAACAGTGGAACGAGCAGGTCTCCTCCATCGACAGCAATCGATCGGCACCGGCCGAGCAGCAGTTGGCCGCCAGAACCGATTCGCTTGCAGCCGCGCTGGAACGGCTGGCCCGAGAGGCATCGCCCGAGGGGAGCCAGTCCGACCTGAGTGCCCCCGCGCAGCAGGCGGATAAGGCCGCTGATGAGATGCAGGAGGCCGCCAAGTCGGCCAGGAAGGGGCAGCGGCCCCAGGCGCGTGAACGCGGCGAAAAGGCTTCCCAGTCTCTGGATCCACTGGGGGACGAGCTCCAGCGTCGCCGCCAGCAAATGCAGCGCGAATGGCGGAACCAGGTGGTGGAAGCCATGGATCAGGCGCTCTCCGAGACCAGCCGGCTGGCCGAGCGCCAGCTCAAGGTGCAGGAGGATCTGCGCGAGGGGGGACCGCCCACCTCGTCGACCCGATCGGAGCAGGCCGCAATCGAGGAAGGGGTGCAGAAGCTCCTGGAGCAGATGAAACAGGTCGGTGGGAAGAACGCGCTCGTTTCGCCCCAGATTGCCGGGGCCCTGGGGGCGGCCCAGCTGCAGATGCAGCAGACTCGGGAGGCGATCTCGTCCGCCGCGCCAAACAGCCGGGAGGCAACCGAGCAGGCTGGCGGGGCGGTCGACCAACTCAACACGGCGGCGCATCAGCTTGTGCGCGCCCGGGAGGAGGTCTCCGGCTCCCAATCCGGTTCCGGGTTGGCGGAGGCGCTGGAGCGCATGGCGCAGCTGGCCCAGCAACAGGGCGGCCTGGGCCGGCAGGGAGCCGGCCTCTTGCCCATGGCAGGCAGCAGCGCTGTTCGCGCACAACTCCAGCAGCTGGCCGCCAGGCAGCGGGCACTGGCGCAGGAGCTCGAACGGTTGCGGGGACAGGGGGACCTGCCCGGTGCCGGCCAGATGGCCGAGGAGGCAAAGGAGCTCGCACGTAGACTGGAAGCGGGCCGGTTTGATCGTTCCGTCGTCGAGCGGCAGGAGCGGCTCTTTCGCCGGATGCTCGATGCTGGACGCACGCTGCAAGGACGGGAGGAGGACCAGAAGAAAGAGCGGCAAAGTACCAGCGCAACCGATGATAGCGTCCACCTTCCGCCCGCGTTGCGCGCCCGGCTCCAGGGTGACGGCGAGCGCCTGCTGGTACCCACCTGGGACCAGCTGCAGCAGCTCTCTCCGGAGGAGCGCCGTCTGGTAGTAGATTATTTCCGTCGGCTGTCTGATTCCCCCACCCGGTGACCTGATGCGCTGGTTCTCGTTCTCGACCAGTCTCGCGGTCGTTCTGTTGCTGCCGCCAGCGCTCTGGTCGCAGCAGCCGGGACTCACCCGCGCGCTCGATCTCGAGCGCCGGGGTGACTACGCCGCCGCGGCCTCGGCCTACCGAACGCTGCTGTCCGCCAAACCTGCCGATGTTTCTGCACTGCTCGGACTGGAGCGGTCGCTGCTTCCATTGAGCCGCAGCGCCGAGATGCTCCCTGCTGTGGGGGCCGCCCTGCGGGCCGCACCGACGAGCGCCACGATCTACGGCATCGCACTGCGCGCCTGGGCCGCCGCCAACCAGCCGGACAGCGTTCGCAGCCTCGCCGAGCGATGGGCCGAGATTGCACCGACCGAGGAGACGCCGTATCGGGAATGGGGGGCAGCTGAGCTGGCCTGGCAGAACCGATCGGGGGCAAAAACCGCCTACCTGCGGGGGCGGGCACGGTTGGGGCGATCAGACGCGATGGCGGCGGAGCTCGCTCAACTTGCCCTGGCCGAGGGCGATTACCCGGAGGCATTGCGGGAGTGGCTCCTGGCGGTGCGCCGACTCCCTGGCTATCGGGGGACTGCAGTATCGACGCTCACCCAGGCACCGGAACGCACTCGGCCGGAGCTGATGCGGCTGATTGCCGCCGACTCCGACTTGCCCGCGCGCCGCATCGAGGCCGAGCTCCGGGCACGTTGGGGCGATCCGGTTGGCGGATATCGCGCGCTGGCACCGGCGCTGCCTGATGACAAGGTGCAGGCTATCGCGGCACTCCGAACCCTGCTCGACCAGGTCCGCACCCTTCGCACCATGGAAGGGAAGCAGGCGCAGGGACAGATCCTGGAGGCAATCGCCAGCCGGTCGCCCGATGCCCAATCGTCGCGGATCCGGTTGGAGGCAGCGCAGGCATATTCCGCTGCCGGAGACCGGCCGGCGGCCCGGCGGATGTTGACCGGGCTGGCCGACGACCGGATGGCACCGACGGCGGTCTCCACCGACGCGGGGACCACGCTGATCGGAGTTCTGATCGAGGAAGGGAAGGCCGCGGAAGCGCAGCAACGACTGGGAGATCTCCGTGCTACGCTGCCGGCGGACGGGTACGACGCGCTGCGCCGGCGAGTGGCCACCGCGTGGATGCGAGCCGGCGATCTGGCGCGCGCGGATTCCATGCTCGCAGCGGACAGCAGTGTGGATGGGCTCGCGCTGAGCGGCCGGATCCGGTTATACCGGGGCGACATCCCCGGCGCGCTGGAGCGGTTCAAGGCGGCAGGCCCCTATGCCGGTGACCGGGCCGACGCCACCCGGCGGACCGCGTTCCTTGCACTGCTCCAACCGCTTCAGGAGGACTCGCTTCCCGACCTGGGGCAGGCGCTGCTGCGACTGGAGCAGGGCGACACGGCCGAGTCTGCTGCGGGGCTGGAGCGCGTCGCGGGAACGCTGACCCCACAGCACGGCGGCGCGGAGCTGAACCTGCTGGCCGGACGGCTGCTGGTGACCACCGGTCGAACCGCCGAGGCCGAGCGGCTCCTTCGGGCCGCCACGACGCGGGAGGCTCCAGGAACGGCACCTGCTGCGGAGCTCGCGCTGGCGGATCTCCTGCTCTCCCTAAAGCGGCCCGGGGAAGCGGTTGAGCTGCTGGAGCACCTGATACTCACCTATTCCCAGAGTGCCCTGGTGCCTCAGGCTCGCCGCCGGCTGGATGAGGCGCGCGGGGCGGTCCCCAAGACATGAAGCGCAGAGATTTCATCTCCCGTACCTGCGCCGGAGTGGTGGCGTTCTCTCCAGCCCTTTCCTGGACCCGCCGCTATGGCGCTGCGCCTTGGCTTTTGGTTCCCATGGATGACGCCCAGAGTGATCATCTCAAGGCCTATGGGCTCACCTATCGCGCGCTCAAGCGGGGGACGAAGGCCGAGTGGTTCCTGAACTATCGAAGCGGTGCGTTTCTCTTGCCGGGCGATGCGGCCACGTCGAGAGACGCAGCGATTGCGGGGATCACCGTCGAGCCGGTGGATGACACCGCGCTGGCGCGGATCCGGGGGGAGCTGCAGGGAGGTAACATGGACGCCGTGCCGCTCGAGAAA
Source organism: Gemmatimonadales bacterium (assembly GCA_036559785.1). Taxonomy (GTDB): domain Bacteria; phylum Gemmatimonadota; class Gemmatimonadetes; order Gemmatimonadales; family GWC2-71-9; genus CAVVWJ01. The sequence continues at coordinate 2,770 of DATBSM010000079.1, read as the reverse complement.
CCCCCGAAAGTGGCGGTCTATGCCCCGCCCAATGCGCCGCCCTGGGACGATGCGGTCACCATGGCTCTCAATTACGCCGGTATCGAGTTCGAGAAGGTCTGGGACTCGGAGGTGTTGGGCCAGAAGCTCAAGACGTACGACTGGCTGCATCTCCATCATGAGGACTTCACCGGCCAGTACTCCAAGTTCTTTCTCAACTACGCCGGCTCGCCCTGGCTGGTCGAGATGATCGAGCAGAATCGGGCCATGGCGCGGTCCCTGGGCTTCACGTCGGTGCCCGCCGAAAAGCAGGCGGTGGCCGTCGCAATCGCGGGATTTGTCGAGCGGGGAGGATTTCTCTTTGCCATGTGTACGGCAACCGAGACCCTCGACCTGGCACTGGCGGCGGATGGCGTGGATATCGCCGCGTCCTACGCCGACGGCACCCCGATGGATCCCAAGGCCAGCGCGCGCATGAAGTGGAGTCGTGCCCTTGCGTTCCAGCGGGCACAACTGGAATTGAGCCCAACGATGCCGGTGTACTCGGATATCGATGGCCATCAGGTGAACTCGCCGGACCGGCGCCAGCCGTTGGGGTCGTTCTCGCTGTTCAACTTCAGCGCCAAGATCGATCCCGTGGCCACGATGCTGGTGCAGAACCACCGCCAGGTCATCCCCGATTTTTACGGACTCACGACCTCCTTCACCCGGAAGACGCTCAAGCCCAGCGTCACCATTCTGGCCGAGGAGCCCGGAGCACCCTGGGTGAAGTACATCCATGGCGAGCACGGGCAGGGTACCTGGACGTTCTTCGGTGGACACGATCCGGAAGATCCCCAGCACCAGATCGGGGATGCGCCAACTGACCTGTCACTCCACCCGCATTCGCCGGGGTACCGATTGATCCTCAACAACGTGCTCTTCCCGGCGGCCAAGAAGAAAGAACTCAAGACTTGAGCGAACGCATTGCCCCGGGGGTCCGGGCCTACCTCGCCAGCGAGATTTCCGCGGCGGGAGGCCGGGAGGTTTCTTTCGTCGCCACGATCGACCGGGACGGGGTAGTCGCCGGCGCGCGGGTCATCGCCCGGGGCACCGTTGACCAGGTGCTGGCGCTGCCGGCCGGGCTCCACCGGGGCGAGATGCTGCTGCACAACCATCCCAGCGGCGTGCTCGACCCCTCCGTCCCCGATCTCAATATCGCGGCCCACCTCCACGATGCCGGGGTGGGCTTCGGCATCCTGAACAACGCCGCCAGCGATCTCTATGTCGTGGTGGAGGTCCCGCACGACCGGCCGGTGCTGCGGATCGACCCGTTCGACGTGATCGACACGCTGGGAGAAGACGGACCGATCGCGGCCCAGCTCCGGCGCTACGAGGATCGCCGCAGCCAGCGCGACATGGCCGCGCACATCGCCGATGGGTACAACGATGGCGGCGTTCAGCTGCTCGAGGCGGGCACCGGGGTGGGGAAGTCCTTTGCCTACCTGGTGCCCGCACTAGCGTGGGCCCGGGCCAACGGCGAGCGGACCGTGGTGAGCACCAACACGATCAACCTCCAGGAACAGCTGGTCGGCAAGGACCTGCCGTTGCTCCGGAAGGCGCTGACCTGCGAGGGCTATTCGCCAACCTTTGCGCTGCTCAAGGGTTGGCGGAACTATCTCTGCCTGGCCCGCATGCACCAGGCCGTGTCGGCCCAGCGCACCCTCCTCGAGCAGGATAAGCTCGACGAGCTCATCGGGATCGCCGAATGGGCCGGTCACACCGCCGATGGCACGCTGAGCGATCTGCCGGTCACGCCCAGCACCGAGGTGTGGGACGAGGTCAGTGCCGAGCCGGACCTGTGCACCCGTCTCAAGTGTCCCCACTTCGATCGCTGCTTTCTCTTCCGCGCCCGGCGGAGGGCGGCGGAGGCCGACGTGGTGGTGGTCAACCACCACCTCCTGGCCGCCGATCTCTCGGTTCGTCAGGCGTCGGACAATTGGCAGGAGGCGGCGGTGCTGCCCCCCTACCGCCGGTTGATTCTGGACGAGGCACATCATCTGGAGGACGTGGCCGCCAATCATCTGGGAATCCAGGTCACCAGCCGCGCGGTGCGCCGGCTGCTGTCCCGATTCGAGCGGAACGGACGCGGACTGGCGCCCACCCTCTCCTATGAGCTGCAGAGCCAGAGCGATCTCCTGAGCCGGGCCAGCCTGGATCTGCTGCAGCAGCGGCTGCTGCCCGCCATCGGCGATGCCCGTCGGGCGAGTGAGACGCTGTTCCTTCGGCTGTATCAGCGGCTGGACGAGGTGCCGGCCGGACAGCTCCGACTGGACGACAGCTTTGCCGGCGACCCCATCTGGGGCGAAGGGCTCACCTTCGATCTCGATGCCACGCTCGGTGCCTTCCGCGCGCTCCGAGAAACGGTGGAGACCATCGCAGACCGGATGTCGCAGTCCGAGGAAACCGAGCGACGGGGCCAGCTGCTCCAGGAGCTCCGCGGGGTCATGCGTCGGCTGGACACGCTGTCGGATGGGCTGAACCGATCGCTGAGGCCCGCGGGCGGCGGCGCGCCCACCGTGCGATGGATGGAACGGAATCCCCGGGGACACAGCGTGGCACTCTCGGCCGTCCCCCTCGATCTCGCCCCGATCCTGCGCGAGCTGCTGTTCGACCGGCTGGAGACCGTGGTGCTTACCAGCGCCACGCTGGCGGCCGCAGGAGAGTTCGACTTTCTCCAGTCCCGGCTCGGCCTCAGCGGGGAAACCTCGCCGGTCACCGTGCGGGAGATATTCGCGTCGCCCTTCGACTT
>DATBSM010000078.1:0-8222 GCA_036559785.1 Gemmatimonadales bacterium | reverse complement strand
CGCTTGGTCAGGAAGCTCTTGACGCCGCCCTGTTTGGGATCCGGCGTCACATTCCACGCCCGGTTGAGCGCGGCCTGCAGTTGCCCCAAAGCACCGGTGGCGCCGAAGACCAGGGCGACGATCCCCACGAGAGTTGGGATGAGACCTCCACCAGGTCGCTCGGTTTCCTGGAGAATGGTCCGGACCTCGCCCCCTGCACTGGGCCCCATGAGAGACTCCAGCTGAGACTCGAGCCCTCCCCGCACGTCGGTGGGGTCCATGATCGAGCTGACCAGCAGCATGATCAGCATCAGGACGGCGGGGAGGGAGAAAACCGTATAGTAGGAAAGCGCGGCCGCGGAGGTCATGCAATCGTCTTTCATGAAATCCCGGAAGCTCCGCTTGAAGATTCCGAGCAGGCCTGTTTGCGGACTTGCCATGGTGGTTCCCGTCGGGTGTGGGTTGTACGGAGCCCGGTGCGACGGGAGCAAAAATGGGTAGGCGGCGGAACCGGGTAAGTGACCCGAGTCACTGGCGTTCCCGACTCCCCCAAAGCGTCCCGAATCCGACTATTTTTACTCGATGCCGCTTTCCGCATTCCACCCCGTTATCGCCCGCTGGTTCGAGCAGAAATTCGGCGAGCCGACCCCCCCACAGCGTCTAGGCTGGAAATCCATTCGGCAGGGTCGGGACACGCTCATTGCAGCCCCAACCGGCTCAGGAAAGACCCTGGCCGCCTTCCTCGAGGAACTGGACCGCCTCTTCCGCGAAGGACTGGAGGCCCCGCTCCCGGATGAGACCCGGGTAGTCTACGTCTCGCCCCTCAAGGCTTTGAGCGCCGACATCCATCTCAACCTCGCCGAGCCGCGGCGGGAGATCCGCAGGCTGGCAGAGGAGATGGGTATCGAAGCCCCCCGGATCACGGCCGCGATCCGGTCGGGCGATACCCCACAGAACGAGCGGGCGGCGATGCTTCGGAAGCCGCCACATATCCTGGTCACCACCCCAGAGTCGCTCTACCTCATGCTTACGGCGCAGCGCAGCCGGGAGATGCTTCGCACTGTCCGAACCGTCATCGTCGACGAGATCCACGCGGTGCTGGAATCCCGTCGCGGAGCCCACCTCGCGCTGACCCTGGAGCGCCTCGCCCACGTGGCGCAGCAGCCGGTGCAGAGGATCGGGCTCTCGGCGACGATGGAGCCGATCGAGGAGGTGGGGAAGTGGCTGGTTGGCAGCGGGGCGGAACGTCCCGCGATCGTCAATCAGGGGCACAGGAGAACCCTCGACATTGCGCTAGAGCTGCCCGGCTCGCCGCTCGAGGCGGTGATGGCGGGCGAGGTCTGGGGCGAGGTCTACGACCGACTGGCGGAACTCATCGCGGCTCACAAGACCACGCTGGTGTTCGTGAACACCCGCCGGCTGGCAGAAAGGGTCTCTCGCCATCTGGCCGAGCGAATCGGCGAGGATGCGGTGACGGCGCACCATGGCAGCCTCTCCAAGGAAACCAGGCTGGACGCCGAGACGCGCCTCAAGACCGGGAAGCTGAAGGCCCTCGTGGCCACGGCCTCGTTGGAGCTCGGCATCGACATCGGCCACGTGGATCTCGTCACCCAGCTGGGGACCCCGCGGCGGATCTCCACTTTCCTTCAGAGAGTGGGCCGCTCCGGGCACACGGTGCACGGCACACCGAAGGGGCGGCTCTTTCCTCTCACCCGGGATGAGTTGGTCGAGTGCACCGCGCTCATCCGGTCGGTCAGGCAGGGACAGCTCGACCGGCTGATCATCCGCGACAAGCCGCTTGACGTCCTGGCCCAGCAGATCGTGGCGGAATCCGCGGGGGAAGATTGGGACGTGGAAGCGATGTTCCAGCTGGTGCGGCAGGCATATCCCTACCGCAATCTGGAGCGCGCCGAGTTCGACAACGTGATCCAGATGCTCACCCATGGCTTCTCGACCCGCCGGGGGCGGCGGGGTGCGCTGATTCACCACGATACGGTCAACGGCAGAATTCGCGGCCGGCGCGGTGCGCGCATGCTGGCGATCACTTCCGGCGGCGCCATTCCTGACAACGCCGATTTCCGGGTGATCCTCGAGCCGGACAACACGTTCATCGGTACCGTGAACGAGGACTTTGCGGTCGAGAGCCTCCAGGGCGACATCTTCCAGCTCGGGAACCTTTCCTGGCGGATCCTCCGGGTGCAGCAAGGCACCGTGCGAGTAGAAAATGCCCATGGTCAGCCGCCCAGCATCCCATTCTGGCTGGGGGAGGCCCCGGCCCGGAGCAACGAGCTGTCGGCCGCAGTGGCGGAGCTGCGGGGTGATGTAGAGAAGCGGCTCGGGGATCGGGAAAAGGCGACTGCATGGGTTGCTTCGGAGCTGGGTGGGGATCAGGCACCGGCAGCAGCACATCAGCTGGTCGAGTACCTCGGGGAGTCCAAGCGACTCCTCGGAACCCTCCCCACCCAGGAAACCATCGTCGCGGAGCGGTTCTTCGACGAGGCGGGCGGCATGCAGCTCGTCATCCACTCGCCGTTCGGGAGCCGAGTGAATCGGGCCTGGGGCCTGGCGCTGCGGAAACGGTTCTGTCGCCAGTTCAATTTCGAGCTGCAGGCCGCGGCCACCGAAGACGCACTGCTGCTGTCTCTGGGGCCGCAGCACTCTTTCCCGCTGGATACCGTCTTCAAGTTCCTGCATCCGGACACGGTGGAAGAAATCCTGGTCCAGGCGCTGCTCGACGCCCCCATGTTCGGAACCCATTGGCGGTGGAACGCGACCATTGCCCTCGCGATCGCCCGGAGCCGGGGGGGGCGCAAGACGCCGCCCCAGATCCAGCGGATGCAGGCGGAGGATCTCCTCGCCGCCGCGTTCCCCGATGCGGCCGCGTGCCTGGAGAACATCCCGGGCGACCGGGAGATCCCGAGTCACCCGCTGGTGCAGCAGACGATCGACGACTGCGTGCACGAGCTCATGGATCTCGATCTGCTTACCGCCCTGCTCCGGCGGGTTCATGCGGGGGAGATCAATTACGTCGCGCGAGATCTCCCCGAGCCTTCGCCGCTGGCGCACGAGATTCTGAACGCCCGGCCGTACGCCTTTCTCGACGATGCTCCCGCGGAAGAACGCCGCACGCTGGCGGTCTATACCCGCCGCGCCTTCGAGCCGTCCTCGGCGGACGACCTCGGCGCGCTGGATATGGCCGCCATCGAGCGGGTGCGAGACGAAGCCTGGCCGGACATCCGCGACGCCGATGAGCTCCACGACGCTCTGCTGACATCAGGGTTCCTGACCGAAATCGAGGGGCTCTCTGGCCGGGAAGGCCAGCCGTGGCACGGCCTCTGGCGTGAGCTGGTCGATGCGGGGCGCGGCGTTCGGATCGATCTGGGAGACGGCCTGGTGGTGTGGTCCACAATCGAGCGGGCTTCGGAGGTGAGAGCGGCTCAGCTCGCGGTCAACCGAGAAGATGCAATTCGGGAAGTCCTGCGGGGGCGACTGGGAATCGTCGGCCCGACCACGGCCGCCCAGCTTGCCGCCACACTTAACGTCACGGAATCCGACGCCGACATCGCATTGGCGGCACTCGAGGCCGAGGGTGTGGTGCTCCGGGGCGGCTTCACCCCCGAAACGGACACGCTCGAGTGGTGCGACCGGCGGCTGCTGGCCCGGATCCATCGCTATACCCTGCACCGGCTCCGCGCGGAGATCGAGCCGGTGAGTGCGGCGGACTTCATGCGGTTTCTGTTTGCCTGGCAGCGGGTCGAACCCGATCAACGGGCGGCAGGTCTCGAAGGACTCGCCACCGTCATGGCGCAGCTGGATGGGTTCGAGCTTCCCGCCGCCGCGTGGGAGAGCGACGTGCTCGCGTCCCGGGTGACAGAGTACGACCCGATGCTGCTGGATACGCTCTGCATGATGGGACGGGTGGCGTGGGGAAGGTTGGCGGGGCAGCGGGGCGGCGGGGCAGCCGGGCCGATCCGTTCAACACCGATCGCTCTGTTCCTTCGAGAGCATGTGGCCGATTGGCTGGCCGAGAGGAACGGGGAGGAGTACGAGCTGTCGAGCTATGGAGGGATAGTGCGAGACGCCCTCCAGCAGCGCGGGGCTTCGTTCTTCCATGAGCTGACGGCGATCACCGGGCTCCTGCCGACCCAGGTCGAGCAGGGTCTTGCGGAGCTGGCGGGTATGGGGCTGGTCACCTCCGACAGCTTTGCGGGGCTGCGTGCGTTGATCACCCCATCGAGCAAGCGGAAACCGCTGAGCGGCGCCAAGCGGCGGTATCGCACTGCGCCGGTGGGGATCGAGACTGCTGGACGGTGGTCGCTGCTGGGCGGACAGGCTGACGGGCGAACGGGCGGACAGGCGGAGTTGTTCGCCCGCACCCTGCTCCGCCGCTACGGTATCGTATTCAAGCGGCTCCTGGCCCGCGAGACCGGCGCACCGCCCTGGCGCGAGCTGCTCATGATCTACCGTCGGCTCGAGGCCAGGGGCGAGATCCGGGGAGGCCGCTTCGTAACCGGCATGTCGGGCGAGCAGTTTGCCCTGCCTGATGCCGTGGGGCAGCTCCGCGCGATTCGCCGGATCGAAGGTGGCGGGGCCCTGGTGGCGGTTGGGGCGGCGGACCCGCTCAATCTCACCGGCATCATCACGCCGGGAGAACGAGTCACCGGTGTAACTAGGAACCGTGTCCTGTACCGCGACGGCGTCCCGGTCCTGGCGCTCGAGGGTGGAGAGGCGAAGCCGATTGGGTCGGATGAGCGGCCCACGCCGGAGATGATCCAGGCGCTGGTGCGGAGGTCGATCAGCCCCGCGCTCCGGGTCCGGCTGGGCATGTCGGGAGTGTCGGCGACTTCGGTACCGATGGAGAGGAGGCCGGGACGCCGGCGTGAGCGGGCCAAGGCAGAAGCGAAGCCAGCGTCTCCTTGACCCTGCCCTTTTCCGGGCTTACATCCACAGATGGCCATCCACTGGCTCTATGCCTTCAGCGACCTGGCCCTCCTGCTTATGCGGCTCCTGGTCGGACTGGTATTCATCTCCAGTGGCTGGAAACACACCAAGGATCCGGTCGAACGGGGCAAGAGCATCGGAATGAGCCCAGGCTTTGCCCGTTTCCTCGGCCTGGCCGAGCTGGCGGGTGGGCTCGGTGTGGCGCTGGGGGTTTTGCCCCAGCTTGCCGCCCTCGGGCTGATCCTCATCATGTTTGGCGCCATCCAGAAGAAAATCGCCGTCTGGCACACCGGCTTCTGGGGCAAACACGGCGATGGCTGGCACTACGACCTCCTTTTCGTAGTCATGTGTCTGGTGATCGCGACGACGGGGGGAGGGCGCTATGTGGTGTGGGGCTGAGAGGCTATTCGCTTTGCGCTATGGGCAAAAGGCCATGGACTAGACGGTCCGGTCTCCGCCCATAGCCCATAGCCCATACCCCATAGCCCATAGCGCATAGCCCATGGCCCATAGCCAATAGCCTTTGGAGTTTCAAATGACCCTTATAACCGCAACCTGGGAAACTGCCCAGCAGTTGCTCGCAGAGCTGGAGCAGGAAGCGCAGAGCACGCGCCGGGTGCTTCAGCGCGTCCCGGAAGACAAGCTCTCCTGGAGGCCGCACCCCAGGTCATCCTCGCTGGGACAGCTCGCGCTTCATATCGCTACCATACCGAGCCTGGGCATGCATGTCCTTGGGCCCGATGTATTCGAGGCGCCCGAGCGGGTGCAGTCGGAGGCGCAGACCGCGGGCGAGCTCCTTCCGGCACTGGAAGAGAGTCTCGCCTCCGCGCGCCAGTTTCTTTCCGAGCTTACGCCGGAGCGGGCTCAGGCTATGTGGAAGTTGGTTCGCGGGGGCCGGGAGATGATGGCCGCACCGCGCATCGCGATGATTCGTACGTTGATGTTCAATCACTGGTACCACCACCGCGGGTCGCTGGTGGTCTATCTCAGGCTGCTGGACGTGCCGCTTCCGCCCGTCTATGGACCCAGCGCGGACGAGAAGACGTTCGGGTAGCCTCACCCCCCTTTTCGGAGGTCTCCAAATGCGCCACCTCGCCATTTCCGCCACCGGCGTGATGCTCATTGCCCTGCTCGGCTGCGGCGGCAAGAAGAGCAGCGAAACCGGTGGCGTGAGCGACACCTCGGTCAGCGTCACCACGCCACCGGCTACCGAGGCCCCGGTTGAAGCGCGTGACTTTTCATTCGATGAGCGTGAGGGTTTCGCCCAGTCCATTCGGAACCAGCTGACCGAGCTCGACGGTCAGATCGCCCAGCTCGCGGCCGAGGCCAAGTCAAAGGGTGGCGCCGTGAGCGACCGGGCGCTGGAGCGGATCCGGGCAGCGCGCAAGGCGGCGGATCGTAGTCTGAGCGGGATTGCCAACGCTACCGCCGACAGCTGGGAGAAGGTCAAGCTCAACACCAACCGGTCCGTCGAGAACGTGGCGGAGGCGGTTGAAAGCGCGATGCCGAAATAACTGGAACCCGAGAGCGTCCATGAGCTATACGCCAGACACCGTGGTCCCCACGGACAGGATCTTCGCTGAACGGGTAGAGCGGGCCCGCGACTTTGCCTTTGACCGGCGCACCGCGGAAGTGTTCGACGACATGGTGGGCCGGTCGGTGCCGTTTTACGACGAAATGCAGCGAATGACAGCGGAGATCGCGGCGGATTTCGCCACCCCTGGCAGCAACCTGTACGATCTTGGATGCTCAACCGGTACGACGCTGGCAATGCTCGACCCGCTGGTGGATCCCACGGTCCGCTTAGTTGGGATGGACAATTCCGCGGAAATGCTCAGCAAGGCAAGGGAGAAGCTCGGGCGCCTGCCCCCCGGCCGGCAGCGCGACCTGGTTCAGGCCGACCTTCACGAGCTTCCCCCCATCGAGAACGCCTCGGTGGTCATTCTGGCGCTGACGCTTCAGTTTGTGCGACCGCTCCAGCGCGAGGGCCTCATCCGGACCATCTGCGCCGGAACCAATGATCAGGGCTGCCTCATCCTGCTGGAGAAGCTCACCGAGGCCGACACGCTCTTCAACCGGCTCTATATCAAGTACTACTACAGCATGAAGCGCCGACACGGCTACTCGGATCTCGAGATCTCTCAGAAGCGGGAGGCCCTGGAGAACGTGCTGATCCCGTATCGCCTGGAGGAAAACCGAGACCTTCTGATCCATTCCGGGTATACCAGGTTTCAGATGTTTTTTCGCTGGTACAACTTTTGTGGCATGCTCGCGGTGAAATGACTTCTGAGGGCGGGCCCCGCGCCAATCCACTGGTCCGGATGGGCAACTTCTTCTTTCGGTATCGCGACGCGCTTTTTACCGCCGTCCTGCTGACTCTGTTCCTCCTGTTTCGCCCGCAGTATCCTCGGGGCAACGAGCACTTCGACAACCGCCTCGACCTGATCGGTATCGGCGTCGCGCTGATCGGCCAGCTGCTCCGGGTCGCCGTCATCGGCCACGCTTACATCATCCGGGGTGGTAGCAACCGCCGGGTGTACGCGAAGAACCTGGTGACCGAGGGCTTCTTCGCCCACTCCCGCAATCCGCTTTATCTGGGCAACCTGTTGGTGCTGCTCGGCCTCTTCCTCATATGGAACAACCCCTGGGTGTACTTGCTGGGGGGCGTCTTCTTCCTCCTCGGTTACGCTGCGATCGTGGCAGCGGAGGAGGTGTATCTGCGCGGGAAGTTCGGCTCCGCCTACGACGCGTATGCTCGAGCGGTTCCCCGCTGGCTGCCAAGCACCCGAGGGTTGGGTCGGTCGCTTGCGGGAATGCGGTTCAACTGGCGCCGGGTGGTGGTCAAGGAGTACACCAGCATGTACACCTGGATGGCTGGTGCGGTGGTGCTGCTCGCCGCCGACACCCTGGCGTACCACACGTACCAGGAGCGCGCAACGTACCTCAACACGCTGGTGGCCTGCTTCATCCTTCTGACAATCGGATGGGCGACGGCACGCTACCTCAAGAAGAGCCACCGCCTCCGGTCCGCGCCGGTGTAAGCGAAGCCTGAAGCACCACACCCGACTCGAGGGAATTCAAATGCACTGGACAAGGGCAGCCGTGCTTGCCACTTCAGCGGCTCCGCTGAGCCTCCTGACGGCGGCAGCGCTTTACGGCCAGGTGCCGGTCAAGGAGTGGCCGGTACCGTATCCCGACTCCCGCCCGCGCGATCCATACGTGGACGGCCAGAACCGGGTCTGGTTCGTGGGTCAGAAGGGGAACTATCTCGCCTACCTGGAGCCGGAGAGCGGGAAGTTCAA
>DATBSM010000077.1:0-13243 GCA_036559785.1 Gemmatimonadales bacterium | reverse complement strand
TTCACGATCCTTGCCGTATTGGTGGTGATCTTTGCCGAGCCGGTAGCGAAGGACACCACCGAAGAGGCGAGCACCGAGCTGCTTGGGACCCAGGTGGACATCGGCAAGGTGGACCTGCACCCCCGTCGGGCCTCGGTCGATTTGAGCCGCCTCCAGATAGCCGACCCCTTTGCGCTCACGCGGAACCTGCTCGAGGCGGACGACATTCGGCTCAAGCTGAATCCCGAGGCACTGGCCGAGAAGAAGCTGGTGATCGAGCGGCTGAGCCTTAGCGGGATGCGCTTCGGCACTGCCCGCAAGACCCCGGCACGACCGGTCAAAGGCAGCGGGTTCGCTCCCAAGATCCTGCAGTCCGTGGACCAGTGGACCAAGCAGTTCGATGTACCACTGCTTTCCCTGACGCCGATTGACACCCTCCGCCAGCTCGCGCTCGACCCCACGCAGCTGACCACCATACGTGAAGCCCAGGCACTCCTCGCGCGCACCGACTCCACTCGGAACGCGCTGGATCTGGGATTCAAGCAGCTGGGTATCAGCCAAACGCTGGACTCGGCCCGCGCATTGGTTCAGCGGCTCTCTTCGGCGGATCCGAAGAAGCTTGGCCTCGACAGCACCCGCCAGGCCATCCAATCGGTGCAGCAGACTCTGGGGCAGATCGACGCGGCCAAGAAACGGCTGGAGGCATTGGAGCGAAACACCCGCACCGGCGTGCAGCTCCTCAGTCAGGGCACTCAGCTACTGGATCAGGCCCGCCAGAAGGATTTTGCCTTCGCCAAGTCTCTGCTCAAGCTGCCCAGCTTCTCGGCGCCCGACATCGGCAGCGCCTTCTTTGGCAAGGTGAGCATCGAACGCTTCAAGCAGGCCCTCTATTGGGCCGAGCTGGCGCAACAGTACATGCCGCCCGGGCTCTTGCCTCGCCCGGCTCCGGGACCCCAGCGCCTGCGAGCCGCGGGTGTGACGGTGGAGTTCCCCAAGGAGAAGGAGTTCCCCCGCTTCCTGTTGCAGCAGGGACAGCTTGACTTCTCGATCGGGGGGACCACCGCGGCGCAGGGCGCCTACCAGGCCACCGTTCGCGGGCTGACCTCCACGCCCACACTTTACGGGCGGCCTACGGTGGTCAAGGCGAGCCGCCGGGCTGAGGGATCGGCTGTTGCGACGATCGATGTCGACGCTACCATCGATCACGTCACCGCTCGAACACGGGACGCGGCTACAGCCCGGCTGCGCGGCATAAAGCTCCCGTCCTTCGATATCCCCGGCATTCCGTTCCGGGTGGTGCCCGGCACCGGTACCAGCAGCCTCGACTTCACGATGCTGGGCGGAGGCGCGGAGCTCTCCGGCAAGTGGGCGATTCAGTCGCAGCAGGTCAGCTGGGCGGTGGATACCGCCGGACGGCCGATGAACGACATCGAGCGGCTGGTCTGGCAAGTGGTCTCCGGGCTGAAGGATCTGGAAGTCGTGGCCGAGCTGCGGGGCAGTGTCGGTTCGCCCAAGCTGTCGGTATCCAGTAACCTCGACAAGGCCATCGCCCAACGCCTCCAGGCGGTGATGGGCGAGGAGGTGGCCAAAGCCGAGCGCCTGGTGCGGGCCAAGGTGGACAGCCTGGTGAGGGACAAGGTCGAGCCGGTCAAGCGGCAGATAGCCGTGGTGCAGGGGGAGGCCACCAAACGGGTCCAGGGTGAGCGGCAGCGGCTCGACCAAGTGGAGCAGCAACTGCAGGCGGAGTTGAAGCGGCTGAGCGGCGGGTTGGTGCCGGGCTTCGAGCTGCCGAAGATCAAGCTGTAAGAGGAGCCACCATGCGAATCGGAGTCCCGCGGGAGACGTCTCCGGGCGAGCGCCGCGTCGCGCTGGTGCCCGAGTCCGGCAAGAAGCTGATTCAGGCCGGCTACCAGGTCGTGGTCGAGGCGGGCGCAGGCTCGGCGGCCGGCTTTACGGACTCGGCGTATCAGGAGGCCGGTGTCACGCTGGATCCCTCGCCGGCAACGGTGCTTGGCGCCGATCTGGTGTTGAAGGTCAATCGGCCGGAGCCGGGCGAAGTCGCGGCCCTGCGCGCGGGAAGCATCTATCTCGGCTCGCTGATGCCGCTCCGTAATCTCGATACGGTTCGAGCGCTCGCGGCTCGCGGGGTCACCGCCTTTTCCACCGACGCCATTCCCCGGACTACCCGCGCGCAGTCGATGGACACATTGTCCTCGATGGCCAACCTCTCGGGCTACAAGGGGGCGCTGCTCGCCGCCGCCGAGCTCAACAAGTACTTCCCGATGCTGATGACGGCCGCCGGCATGGTGCCACCGGCCCGGGTCTTCGTGGTGGGGGCGGCGGTGGCGGGCCTCCAGGCCATCGCCACCGCGCGCCGCCTCGGGGCCAATGTCTTTGCCACCGATGTCCGGCCTGAGGTGAAGGAGCAGATCGAGAGCGTCGGCGCCAAATACGTGGGCATCGAGCTCAAAGAGGCCGCGTCCGCCGGCGGAGGATACGCCAAGGAGCTGACCAAGGAGGACCACGCGCGGCAACGGGAGCTGCTTGCCGCCCAGTGTGCCCAGTCCGACGTGGTAATCACCACCGCCCTCATCGGCGGCGTGTTCGCGCCCCGGCTCATCACGGCCGACATGGTAAGGGCGATGAAGCCGGGCGCCGTGATCATGGACCTGGCCGCCGATGGCGGTGGCAACTGCGAGCTCTCGCGCCCCGGCGAGACCGTCGTCGTGGGCGGAGTTACCATCGTGGCGCCGCTCAACCTCCCGGCCACCGTGCCGCTCCATGCGAGCCTGCTCTTCTCCAGAAACCTTACCGCGTTTCTCCTGGCCTTTACCAGGGACAAGAGTTTTCAGCTGGACTTCACCGATGACATCCAGCAGGGCGCGGCCATCACCCACGATGGTGAGGTGAAGCACGCCCGGACGCGGGATGCACTCCAGAAGGCGGGCACATGACGGAGTCGATCGATTACTGGTCCCTGCTGTACGTCTTCGTGCTGGCCGCGTTTATCGGCCTGGGCGTGATCCGCCGGGTCTCGCGGCTGCTGCACACCCCTCTGATGTCCATCACCAATGCCATCTCGGGCATCGCGGTGATCGGGTCGATCATCGTCACCGGCGGTGACTATCCCACCGGGATCCGGATCATGGGGGCGATCGCCCTGTTCGCCTCGATGACCAACATCGTCAGCGGGTTCCTGATCACTGATAGGATGCTGAAGATGTTCAAGACCGACCGTGCTCCGAAGGCGGATACCAAGCCATGAGCCACGCGGTGGTGCAGCTCTCCTACCTGCTGGCGACGGTCCTGTTCATCTTCGCGCTGCACTGGATGAACGCGCCGGTCACCGCCCGGAAGGGGGTGTTCGCGGGGGTCGCAGCCATGGTGATCGCGGTCCTGGTCACCTGGGCGCAGCCCGGGATCGTCCACCACGGCTGGATTGTCCTGGCAATCGTCGCTGGGTTCGTCGTGGGAATCCCGCTATCGATGGTGCCGCTGACCGCCGTGCCCCAGCGGACGGCCTTGTCGCATGCCTTTGGCGGACTGGCGGCGGGTCTGGTTGGCACCGCCAAGTACTATCTGTGGTTCTCCGAGGGACCCGAGCACCTCACCCCGTTCCGGATGATCGCGATCATCATCGAGATTATCCTGGGATACCTGACGTTTACGGGAAGCCTCATGGCTGCCGGGAAGCTTCAGGAGGTGAAGTGGATTCCCCAGCGGCCGGTGACGTATCCCCTGCAGAACTTCACCAATGTCGGGCTGCTGGCGCTTGCCGCGGTCGTAGGCGTGGCGCTGACTTTGAATCCAACCGCGGCTTGGGCGCCGATGCTGTTTCCGGTGGTGATCGCGCTCGCGCTGGTGTTCGGCGTGCTGCTGATCATTCCCATCGGCGGCGCGGATATGCCGACCGTGATCGCCATCCTGAATGCCTATGCCGGCCTGGCGGCGGTGGCGATGGGGTTTGTGCTGGACAACAAACTCTTGATCACCGCTGGGGCGCTCGATGGCGCCAGCGGCATGATCCTGGCGATCATCATGTGCAAGGCGATGAATCGCTCCTTCGTCAACGTGCTCTTCGGCGCCTTCGGCCAGGCGCAGCAAGCGAAGACGGGGGGAGAGGAGAAGTCCTACAAGTCCGAGACCGTTGAGGGAGCGGCGCAGGTGCTGGAACAGGCCAATCTCGTGGTTATCGTGCCCGGGTACGGCATGGCCGTCGCCCAGGCCCAGCACAAGGTGCGGGAGCTCTACGATCAGCTCAGGAAGCGCGGCGTCACCGTAAAGTTCGCCATCCATCCGGTGGCCGGCCGCATGCCGGGGCACATGAACGTGCTGCTTGCAGAAGCCGATATTCCGTACACTGATCTGGTGGAGATGGACGAGATCAACTCCGAAATGCCCCAATGCGACGTGGCCCTGGTCGTAGGCGCCAACGATGTGGTCAACCCGGCGGCCCGAAGCGACAAGTCCAGCCCCATATTCGGCATGCCGATTATCGATGCCGACAGAGCCCGGACGGTGTTTGCCATCAAACGGAGCAAGAACCCCGGGTTCGCGGGGATCGATAACGAGCTCTACTTCGCCGACCGAACCTGGATGCTGTTCGGGGACGCCAAGAACGTCGTGGGCGAACTGGTAAAGCAGCTCTCGGGCAGCGGATCCCATTGACGCCGTTCGCGACCGACCGGGGAAAGAGCTGAGGGGATGGCGCAAGTCGCCATCACCAAAGTACCTCAGCGCAACACCACCTCCGACACTACTGTCATCCAATCTGCCAAACTTGCAGGCCTGGGTGGCCCCCCAGGCCTCATCCCGATGGCGGAGCCGCAACTCTCCATCCCGCTATGGTTTATCTAAGGTGTTGATTTCTCGCATCTTAGGCTGTATATTGGCGGACTTAATTCTGGCTCGGCCTCAGGCGTGGCTGGTACCCGAGCAAAGGGACAAGAGTCCCGTGGAGGCTAAGGCGTGACAGTCAAGGCACGTAGCAAGCGTCGCCCGGTACGACCGGCTCAGATCGCTCGCGCAATCGACGAGGGTCGCGAAAGTCTCGACCTCTATCTCGACGAGATCAGCCGTGTTCCACTCCTCAATCGTGAGGAGGAGATGGAGCTTGCCCGGAAGGCGTTCAAGGGGAATGTGGTGGCCCAGGAGAGGCTGGCGCGCCACAACGTCCGATTTGTCGTATCGGTAGCCAAGAAGTTCCAGAACCGTGGGGTACCGCTCGTCGATCTGATTGGCGAGGGTAACCTCGGTCTCATGACGGCGGCCCGGAAGTTCGATCCCGACCGTGGGGTCAAGTTCATCTCCTATGCGGTGTGGTGGATTCGCCAGGCGGTCCAGGCGGCCATCGCGCGGCACGGACGTCCGGTCCGGGTACCGCTCAACCGCACCGCCGACCTCAGCCGGCTGGGTCGAACCACCACCTTGCTGAAGGACCGGCTTGGGCGGATGCCCACCACCGAGGAGCTGGCCCGCGCCACCGGTCTCACCGTCGAGGCAGTGCGCTCGCTCAGCGCCCTCAATTCCGAGGCAGTACGGCTCGATCACCCGACCCGGGATGGGGAAGGCAACGAGCGCATCGAGCGCTTTACCAGTGGTGAGCAGGAAAGCACCGACATGTCCACCATGGCCAACAGCCAGACGCGAGACATCGAGGCAGCTCTCGCCGCGCTGCCGCCGCGGGACGCCAAGGTGCTCCGGCTCTATTTCGGCCTCGACGATGGTAACAGCCGCACCCTGGAGGAGATCGGCCGGATGATGGGAGTAACCCGGGAGCGGATCCGCCAGCTGCGCGATCGGGCGCTCCTCAGACTTCGGGAGGGTGAAACCGGTGAGCGGCTGAAGGACCTGGTGGCGTAAGCGGCTATTGGCCACTAGTTATCGGCTGCTCCAATGCTCAGGAAACCCTCCGATGATCCGGGGGGTTTCTAATTTTTAGCCATCGCCCATAGCCGATAGCCTCATGATCCCCTACGCCATTAATCGCCAGGACGACGGGCTGCGCATCGAGTGGGACCGGGACGGCCACGAGGGCTTCTTCCCGGCCCGGGACCTGCGCCTGGCCTGTCCCTGTGCCGCCTGCGTGGAGGAAATGAGTGGGCGGCCGTTGCTGGATCCCGCGTCCCTGGCCCGTGATATACGGCCGGTCTCCCTCGCGCTGGTAGGGGCGTACGGCCTCAAGATCCAATGGAGCGACGGTCACTCGACGGGGATCTATACCTTCGAGCATCTCTCCCGCCTTTGCCCCTGCCCTCGGTGTGCGAGCGCCCGATGATGCCGAGGTGCCACCGCCGCCTCATCCGGCGGGGGACCACAGCCCTGAATGGGGCTCCGCGATGCCTTGCGTTCCCGTCCCTTCAGCGCCAATGTGATGGCACGTCAGGATTAGAGGCATTACCATGCGAGGGGCCTGCTCCGGAGGCTATCCATGCTGGACAACTCCCACTCGACCATGGCGGAGGGCACCGACGTCGGGATCATCGGCGGGTTAGCCGTCGCCGTCTGGTTTCTGATTCTCGACACGATCGCCGGACACCCCTTTCAAACACCCAGCCTGCTGGGCCAAGTGGTCCTCTTTGGCGTCGCTCGCCCGGACACGAGCCACCTGGTCTTCGGCGCGATCCTGGTCTACACCGCATTTCACTTCGCTGTGTTCGCCCTCCTGGGAATGGGCCTGGTTGTCCTGGTTCACTGGGCGGTCCGGGACTCGGTCGTGCGTTACGCGCTGCTCCCCGTATTCCTGGTGTTCGAGGTGATGTTCTACGGGTTACTGGAAGTGCTTTCGGAGCGGACCAACACCCTGTTTCCGTTCTGGGCCGTGGTCACCGCCAACACGCTGGCGGCGCTCTCCATGGGGATCTATCTCTGGATCCGCCATCCGGATCTCCGCCGGTCCCTTCGGGACACTCCGCTGGGAGACGCGCCGCGGTGAAGGCTATTTAGTCCTTCCCGAATTACCTTCCAGCCTCACCCTTGATCGGCAGGTTTGTGCCTCACCGAGTTCTCTCAGCTGGTCTCCTCCTCCATCTCACACTGTTCGCATCGCCCGTTCTAGGGCAGCTCGAGCCGCCCTCCACGGGCGGTGCGGTAGCGCTGGATCAGGAGCTGAGGATGCTCGGTCACAACAAGCGGGTGTTGATGATCGGGGCCCATCCGGATGACGAGGATACCGAGCTGCTCACCATCCTGGTCCGGGGGGTCGGCGCCGAAGCAGCGTACCTCTCGCTGAACCGGGGCGAAGGCGGCCAGAACCTGATCGGGCCCGAGCTGGGCGA
Source organism: Gemmatimonadales bacterium (assembly GCA_036559785.1). Classification (GTDB taxonomy): domain Bacteria; phylum Gemmatimonadota; class Gemmatimonadetes; order Gemmatimonadales; family GWC2-71-9; genus CAVVWJ01. The sequence continues at coordinate 5,987 of DATBSM010000077.1, read as the reverse complement.
GGCGCTGGGCCTGATCCGGACCGAGGAGCTGCTCGCGGCACGCCGGCTCGATGGTGCACGGCAGTACTTCACCCGGGCCTACGACTTCGGCTTCTCCAAGTCCATCGATGAGACCTGGCAGCATTGGCCGCGTGACACCGTCCTCAAGGACGTGGTCCGAATGGTCCGGCGGTTTCGTCCCCAGATCATCGTGACCATCTTCAGCGGGACGCCTCGTGACGGCCATGGCCAGCATCAGGCGGCGGGTTGGGCGGCACAGGAGGCCTTCCGGGTCGCGGGCGACTCGAGCCGCTTCCGGGAGTTATTCCGGGAGGAGGGGCTGGTCGCCTGGAGTCCGTTCAAGCTCTATCGCAGTGCTCGCTTCGACTCGGCCGCAACGACGCTCACCCTGAACGGCGGCGTGCTCGACCCAGCGGTCGGCAAGTCCTATCACCAGATTGCGATGGCGGGACGCAGCCTGCATCGCTCGCAGGACATGGGGCAGCTGCAGCGAATCGGCCCGTCGCTGGTTCGGCTCGCCCTGGTCGAGGACCGCAGCTCTGGAGGCGGAGGGCTCTTCGACGGCATCGATACGACTCTCGCCGCCATGCCGCTGGGCGAGCGGCGGGGCCCCGGCATGGCCACGCTGGTGTATGGCGGGCCGCAACCCGCGCTCACCCGCTACGCCGCCAGAATCGATTCGGTCCAGGCGGCCAAGGGGAATTCCGCCCGGCGGAAAAGCCTCCTGGCTCGTGCAGCCGCGGACCTGGAGGAGGCATTGGCCCGCCCGCCGCGGGTCTCCGCCGGTGAGCGAGGCGTGTACTACACCCGCGGAATCGAGTTGGAGGACCAGCTCGGGCATTTGAACCTGGCCGCGTGGCACCTGGGGCGCGTGGTGTTCGATGCCACCGTGAACGATGACCGGGTCGCGCCGGGGCAGTTGCTGCGCTGGACACTCTCCTCCTGGAATGCCTCGGACGCCCCTCGCTCCGCCGCCATGCAGGCCGCCGAGTGTATTCCCCTCGCCGAGTGTCATTCCCCGGATCGGGAGCCTCAGCCTCGGGCCATTCAGCCGGGTCAGGTGGCTATCGACACCGTGGATTATCCGGTGCTGGATCAGCCGCCATCCTCTCCGTACTTCCTGCGGTTACCTCGTGACGGAGACCTGTACCGCTGGCCGGAAGCGCGCTCCGACGGGACCGGCATCACTGGTGGGCCGCCCTACGGGGAGCCGTTCGAGTCTCCGGCCTTCCTGGGGTCGGTCGAGGTGAATGCTGGCGCCTCGGACAGTCTTGGGGCGTCGAGGCTCACCGAAGCGGTCTTCCGCTTCAACGATCAGGCACGCGGAGAGGTGCGGCGCCCGGTAACGGTGGCGCCAAGGATCGATGTCAAGCTCGATCCGGCAACCGAGCTCTGGCCCACCAATTCGCTCATCCCTCACCCTTTCACCGTCACCTTGACGCACGCTGCGCAGGACACGACCTCGGGGTCGGTGGTCCTTCAACTGCCGCGGGGCTGGCCTGCTGTCAAGTCGCAGGCATTCCGCTTTACCCGCGAAGACGAACGGGGAACCTTCGTGTTCGACGTGCGACCGCCCGCCAAGCTCACCCCTGGCTCGTTCGAGTTTCGCGCCGTGGCGCGAGATACGGCGGAGACGACCTATGGCCTCGGCGTCTTCACCGTGGATTATCCCCACATCCGGCCGCGAGCGTTTACGAAACCGGCCAGTGCCATGGTCCGGACGGCGCCGCTCATCCTGGCGAAGCTCGCGCGGGTGGGGTACATCCGTGGGGCGGCCGACCAGGTGCCCGAAGCGCTCAGGAGCGTCGGCGTGCCGGTGGTGCTGCTGACCGAAGCAACATTGGAGCGGGGCAATCTGGCGCGGTTTGATGCGATCGTGGTTGGACCTCGCGCCTACGAGATCGATTCGGCACTGGTCACCAACAACCGGCGGATTCTGGAGTATGCTCGACGAGGCGGTCTGGTCATCGTCCAGTATCAGCAGCATCGCTTCTTCGACGGCCAGTTCGCCCCTTATCCACTCACCGTGGGCGGACAACCGCTGCGGCTGGACGAGGAGAGCCCGCCGAGAGCCGCGGTCCCAGTGAGCCACGACCGCGTGACCGATGAGAAGGCGCCCGTGCGCATGGTGGGAAATCATCCCGTGGCTCGGGTGCCGAATCGGCTCGGGGAGCAGGACTGGAAGGGCTGGGTTCAGGAGCGGGGGCTCTACTTCGCCAGGACCTGGGATCGCCGTTATCAACCGGTGCTCGAGACCCAGGATCCGGGGGAGCCACCGCTCCGCGGAGGACTCCTGATCGCGCCGGTCGGGAAGGGGACCTACGTCTACACCGGGCTCAGCTTCTTTCGCCAGCTGCCGGCGGGAGTACCGGGTGCGTTCAGGTTGTTCGCGAATCTCCTTGCGCTGCCGCATGGGCGGTAACGGTAAGGGCGGGAAAGTCGGGAAGGGCGGGAAGGTTGATGCATCCCCGTGGATACGCATCGCGAGGTTTTGTATCGCTTTCCTTCCCGTCTTTCCCGTCTTACCCAGCTGTTCACCAGACGGTCGAACTCCGATTGTGCTCTACTCGCCCCATGGCCGGGATCAGCTCACACTGCTGGAGAAGGCCTTCGAGAAGCAGCGGCCAGACATCGACGTTCGGTGGCTCGACATGGGTTCGCAGGAAATACTCGACCGTCTGCGATTCGAGCGGGTCAACCCGCAGGCCGATGTGTGGTTCGGCGGACCGGTCACGATCTTCGACCGGGGAATCCGGGACTCGCTGCTGGCCCCCTTTCGGCCGGCGTGGGCCCAGCACGTGAGCCCCAAGGGCATCGGACCGGACGATCTCTACTTTCCGGCCTACCGCACTCCGGCGGTCATCGCCTTCAACAGCCAAGCGGTATCGCGAGCGGAGGCGCCACATGACTGGGACGAGATCCTCGACCCCCGCTGGAAGAGCAAGGTGATCATTCGCGACCCGATGGCGAGCGGAACGATGCGCGCCATATGGGGGCTGATCCTGGATCGCAGCCTGCGCCAGACGGGCGACACTGCGGCTGGAATGAGGTGGCTTCGCCGGCTCGACGGACAGACCAAGACCTACACCATCAACCCTGCCCTGTTGTACGAAAAGCTGGCCCGGCAGGAAGGGCTGGTGAGCCTCTGGGATCTGCAGGACATCCTGATCAGCGCTGCGAAGGGGATGCCGCTCGGCTACGTGTTTCCCCGGAGCGGCACTGTGGTCATCGATGACGGCATTGGACTGGTGCGGGGGAGCCGGCACCCCGAGGCGGCACGGGCCTTCATCGACTATGTCGGAGGCCAGGAGGCGCAGCTGCTGGCTGCGCGCGAGGTCTTCCGCCTGCCGGCGCGGGATGACCTCCCTGCCGACTCGGTCCCCTATTGGGTGACGGAGGTCGAACGGGAGATGGTCGTCAGCGACGTCGATTGGGCACTGCTCTCGGCTCGGGGACCGGAGTGGATGCGCTACTGGGACCAGCACGTGCGCGGGACGGGAGAGAAGTGACTTTTCTCCGGCTCGAAGGCCTCACCAAGCGCTTCGACGCCACCGTGGCGGTCGATGAGCTCTCCCTCTCCATCGAGCGGGGGGAGATGCTCGCGCTGCTGGGGCCGAGCGGCAGCGGAAAGACCACGACACTTCGTCTACTGGCCGGCTTCGAGGTACCGGACCGGGGGCGCGTGCTGGTCGAGGGCGAGGATGTAACAAGGCTGGATCCGGTGGCGCGGCGATTCGGCATGGTGTTCCAGCACTACGCGCTCTTTCCTCACCTGGATGTGGGGGAAAACGTCGCCTTCGGCCTGGAGTCGCTCGGGGTGAGCGGGGAGGAGCTTGAGCGGAGGGTTGCGCGGGCGCTCACCCTGGTGGATCTGGCGGGTTACGAGCGCCGGCGCATCGGTCAGCTCTCCGGCGGACAGCAACAGCGGGTGGCGCTGGCTCGGGCTCTGGCCCCTGAGCCACGAGTGCTTCTGCTGGACGAGCCGCTCTCGAACCTGGATCCTTCGTTGCGGGAGCGCACTCGGCGTGAGATCCGGGAGCTGATCCGGCGGGTCGGCATCACGACGGTGCTGGTGACGCACGAGCAGGACGAGGCCTTCGACCTCGGGGATCGGGTCGCTGTGCTTCGCGGAGGACGGCTGGAACAAGTGGGCACACCCGAAGATCTATACGCCTCCCCGGCCAACGAATTCGTGGCCGAGTTCGTGGGCCGGTCAAGCGGCATCGAGGTTGTTGTCGTCGGCCCTGGTGAGCGGGGTGTGCGGGTCCGGGTGGAGGGCGTGGAGTGGGATCTCATCGAGGTGAACCAGGCTCCGCCGGGGCCCGCGCTCATGGTGGTACGGCCCGAGGCGCTGCGGCTGATGCCGCCAGTACCGGGTGCCCTCACGGGGACTGTCACCGAGCGCCGCTTCACCGGCGCCGCCAGTCTCTTTACGGTGGTGACTGAGGGAAGGGCGTCCATCGAGGTGACGGGGCCGCCCCGCTCGGTGAGGGCCGGCGAGAAGGTGAGCATCATGCCAAGCCGGCGAGCGGGCGGCGGCATCCACCTCTTTCCTCGAGCGGCCGAATGACCCGCGGCGGGAGGGTCACTCTGCTCGGGGTGGTACTTATCCTCCTGCTGGCCTGGCTCATCGTCTACCCGCTCCTCCTCGTTCTGGTAGAAGGCTTCCGCGGCCCGCAGGGCTGGACTCTGGATTTTGTGCGTCAATTTCTCCAGCATCGGAACGAAGGGCAGGCACTCTGGGGAAGCCTGTGGATCTCGCTGGCGAGTGTGGTGCTGGCTGCGGTTATTGGAGTTCCACTGGCATTCCTGTTTGGACGCTACGAATTCCCCGGGCGGCGGATTCTAGGCTGGCTGGTGGCGCTGCCGGCGGTTCTCCCACCGCTGGTCGGGGTCATTGCGTTTCTCTTTCTCTACGGCGAGAGCGGGTTCGTCTCCCTCCTGCTTCAACGCCTGATGGGGCTGGACCAGGCCCCGTGGGCCCTCGAGGGGGCCGGCGCCATCCTCCTCGTCCACGCCTATTCGATGTACGTCTACTTCTACCTGTTCACCCGAGCGGGGCTGGCGTCGCTCGATGCCTCAGTGCTGGAGGCGGCAGCCAGCCTGGGTGCGGGACGCTGGCGCACGTTGCGGCGTGTTGTCCTCCCGCTCCTGTATCCCGCCCTCGGCGGCGCGGCGCTCCTCACGTTCATGACGTCGCTCGCCTCATTCAGCGCGCCTTACATCTTCGGTGGCGGGTTCCGGGTCATGACCACGCAGATCGTGGCCACCCGGCTGAATGGTGACGACCAGCTCGCCATGATCGAAACCGTCTCGCTTACGCTGGTGGCACTGATCGCACTGTGGCTGCTCCGCGGCACCCGAGTGTTCGACAACACGGCCGGGGGACGCAAGGGAACGGCGCCGGTGCGAGTCCGGGTCCAGAGCCGGAACGTCAGGCTGATTCTCGGGATGCTCGGCTGGGGACTTGCCGTTCTGTTGCTCCTGCCGCACCTGACGCTGGTCCTGGTGTCATTCGTTCCGCTGGGAACCTGGACCATTGAGCCACTGCCTCCCGCGTACACCTGGCGCAACTATCTCACCCTGGTGGAGGACCCGGTTCGGGCGCGGCCCCTGCTGAACAGCCTGTGGCTCGCCATCGCCTCGACCGTGGCGGCGGTGGCGATCGCCATTGCGGCCGGCGTGCTGACCGTGAGGCGCCGGGTGCGCGGCCGGGGCGCGATCGAGGCGCTGCTGGCTTTACCGTGGGCGGTGCCGGGGACCGTCTTCGCCATCGCCCTGGCCACCGCGTTCAGTATCCGGGCGCCATTGGCAGGACGCTTTGTGCTGATCGGGACTCTGTGGATCCTTCCGCTGGCCTATCTCGTCAGGAATCTACCAATCACCAGCCGAGCCATTCTCGCCGGCTTCCGCTCGCTCGATCCATCGCTTGACGAGGCCGCCGCCACGCTGGGCGCGGGACGGTGGCGCACGCTTCGGCGGGTAAC
>DATBSM010000076.1:0-5667 GCA_036559785.1 Gemmatimonadales bacterium | reverse complement strand
CGAGATTGCCGGGCGGATCGGATCGCCGAAAGCGGTCCGGGCGGTGGCGCAGGCGTGCGCGGCTAATCCGCTGGCGGTGGCGATTCCCTGTCATCGCGTGGTTCGCAACGACGGCGGCTTGTCGGGGTATCGCTGGGGGGTCGAGCGGAAGCGTGCGCTTCTGGAGCGAGAGGCGGGTGCCTGAGACGAGGCCCGCCAGGTTTCCTCAAAACCCTTGCTCCCCGCGCTAGATTGAGGGGTACAGTGAAACCCCCTAGGGAGCACTATGGCAAACGATCACGATGTTGCCTTCCCCACCCTGAGCGACAAAGACCTCGAGACCCTTGCCGCCCGCGGCCACCCCCGCGAGGTCCACGCCGGCGATCTCCTCTTCGAGGAGGGCGACCGCAACCCGCCCTTCTTCGTGGTACAGAAGGGCACGGTGGAAATCGTCGAACACTCCCGCGGCAGTCCGCACACTGTGGTGGTTCATCACCCGGGACAGTTCACTGGCGACGTGGATGTCCTGAGCGGCCGCGCCCTACTCGTTACCGGGCGGGTGGCTGAAGACGGTCGCGTCCTGCAGCTCAGCACCGAGGAGCTGCGGCGGGCGGTGGACGAGCTCCCCGAGCTGGGAGAAACCATCGTCAAGGCGTTCTTCACCCGACGAACCCTCCTCCTCGGCAGCGGCTTCGAAGGGGTCAAGATCATCGGCTCACGCTTCTCTCCGGCGTCCCACCGCCTGCGCGAGTTCGCCTCCCGGAACGCGATCCCGATCAGGTGGATCGATCTCGACACCGACGAAGAGGCCGAAGCGCTGCTCCAGCAGTTCAACATCCCGGCGTCTGCCATACCGATCGTGCTCGGCCGGGAAGGGGAGTGGGTGCCCAATGCAACGATCGAGGGGTTGGCCAACTGTGCTGGGCTGAGTGCCGGGCTGGAGGAGGACCATGTCTACGATCTGGTGGTCGTGGGTGCTGGACCGGCGGGGCTCGCCGCCTCAGTATATGCCGCTTCGGAGGGGCTCGAGGTGCTGACGACCGAGTCTCTCGCGCCCGGAGGGCAGGCTGGCACGAGCTCGCGAATCGAGAACTACCTCGGATTTCCCGCCGGCATCTCGGGGGCTGAGCTCACCAAGAACGCACTCCTCCAGGCCCAGAAGTTCGGCGCTCGCGTCACGGTTCCGGCTAAGGTTCGATCCCTGGGGATCAACGCCGGAGACCGGGTGGTCACCCTGGTCGATGGAACCCGGATCCGCAGCCGCTGCGTCCTGGTGGCGAGCGGGGTGGAGTATCGCAGGCTCGAGGTGCCCCGGCTCCGCGAGTTCGAGGGCGCCGGCATCTATTACGCCGCTGCCGAGATGGAGGCGAAGCAATGCAAGGACGAGGAGGTCGTAGTCGTCGGCGGTGGAAACTCGGCCGGGCAGGCCATCGCGTCTCTGGCCAGGTATGCCCGCCGGGTGCACGTGCTGCTGCGGGGACACGACCTGGGGAAGAGCATGTCTCGTTACCTGGTGAACCGGGTAGAAAACCTTGAGAACGTCACCATCCATCGCGGCTCGGTAGTCACCGGACTGGAAGGGAACGGTCACTTGAGCGCGGTCCACGTCAAGAATAGGAAGGGGGAGGAGCAGACCTTCCCGACGAACTCGCTCTATCTCTTCATCGGCGCCGACCCCAACACCACCTGGCTGGATGGGTGCGTGGATCTGGACAAGAACGGGTTCGTCCTGACCGGTGGGTCTCTTCCGCCCGAGGTGTCGCACCTGGACCGCTGGCAGGGGGCGGGACGAGCCCCCTTTCTGCTCGAGACCAGCCTGCCCGGCGTCTTCGCCGCGGGCGATGTGCGGAGCGGATCGGCGAAGCGGGTGTCCTCCGCTGTAGGGGAAGGAGCCATGGCGGTCAGCTTTGTTCATGCGCATATAGCAAGGCCGGTGTAGGCAGCGGGCAGCGGGACAGCCGGGCAGTGAGTACGAAACGGAGGAGTACCATGGTACAGCAATGCAAACACCTCGGTGAAGTTCAAGATGTGGCGCCAAGGACGCCGAATGGATGCGAGGAGTGTCTCAAGACCGGCATGCGCTGGGTGCACCTCCGGCTGTGCCAGGAGTGCGGGCACGTCGGCTGCTGCGATCAGTCGCCGGGCAAGCATGCCACCAGGCACTTTCACGCTACGCGGCATCCGATCATTCGGAGCCTCGAGCGGGGGGAGGACTGGAGCTGGTGCTACGTGGACGAGATGTTCTTTGAGCCCGCCGTGAGGCCGGTACGGGCGGGAATACGGAAATGAGATCGTGCTGACCCAACGCAAGCTTGGACGACAGGGGCTGGAGGTGTCGGCGCTGGGACTCGGCTGCATGGGGATGAGCCAGTCCTACGGCGAGCCCGACGACCAGGAGTCGCTGGCGACGCTGGACCGGGCCATCGAGCTCGGCGTCACCTTCTTCGATACCGCCGAGGCGTACGGCCCCTTCACTAACGAGGAGCTGCTGGGCCGGGCGTTCAAGGGACGGCGGGAACGGGTCATCATCGCCACCAAGTTCGGCTTCCGCTTCGAGGGCTCCCAAGTCGTAGGGGTGGACAGCCGGCCGGAGCATATCAGGGAGGTGGCGGAGGCATCACTTCGCCGGCTCCGCACCGATCACATAGATCTGTTCTATCAGCACCGGGTGGATCCGGCGGTCCCGATCGAGGACGTGGTTGGTGCCATGGCCCGCCTGGTGCAGGAAGGCAAGGTGCGTTTCCTCGGCCTCTCCGAGGCAGGAGAGGACACCATCCGCCGCGCTCACACCATCCACCCCATTTCGGCCCTCCAGAGCGAGTACTCCCTCTGGGAGCGCAACCTGGAAACCGACATCATCCCGACCCTGCGCGAGCTGGGCATCGGATTGGTGCCCTTCAGTCCGCTGGGCCGCGGATTCCTGACCGGCACGGCCAAGCGGGCGGAGGAATATCCGGAGGGCGACTACCGGCGAGGCGATCCGCGTTTCCAGGGCGAGAACTACGATGCCAACATGCGGGCGGCAGGTGTCGTGCAGGATCTCGCTAAACAGAAAGGGGCAACGGCGGGGCAAGTCGCGCTTGCGTGGCTGCTGCACAAGGGGAAGGACATCGTTCCGATACCGGGTACCAAGCGGCGTCGGTTTCTGGACGAGAACGTGGCCGCGGCCGACCTGTCGCTGAGTGCGGCGGAGATCGAGCGACTCGACGCCGCGCTGCCCCCGGAAGTGGTAGCGGGCCCGCGCTACAACGAGCGGATGATGTCGTTCATCGATCGCTAGCTACCGCACCACCAACTCCCTCGACCAAAGCAGCTTGTCCCGAAGCTGGGTAACCAACCGGTAATTCCCGCGGTCGGGCGTGAGCTCGAAGTCGTAGGTCTCTCCCACGGCAATCGTGAACTCCGAGGGGGTTCGGATGGCTTGGCCAGGCGGGAGCTCGGCACCGTCCTTCGCAAGCTTCTTCCACGCTGCCAGCGAGGTGTCCCGATAGATCGCAATGCGGAACAGTCCGGCGGGGCCGATGTTGATGAACCGCAAACGATGTGGCACGCCCGCGGTAAGCTCGAGTGACGCAGGCAGGGAGTCGCCATTGACGACAAGGTGCGGCAGGGCGGGGCCATGGGTCTCGCCGTCCCAGCCGATCACGAACAGGTGGTCCCGCCCCCGATCGAAGCGTTTCCCCGGCTCGAGCACCACGATGCCGCCATACAGGCCCGACGTGAGCTGCTCGATGTCGTTCAGGTGGGTGTGATACATGAACGTCCCCGCCCGCGGTAAGGTGAGCCGAGCGGTGAAGGAGTCGCCCGGCATGACCGATGGGGCCAGGTGGTCACTGGCGCCGCTCCAGCCTGCCACCCCGTCGGAGTAGCTCTCCAGCTCGATCCCATGCCAGTGGATCGCCGTCGGTTCCTTGAGCCGGTTCACGATCACGATGTCGGTCGGCTGGCCGCGGGTGAGTACCAGGGCGGATCCCGGAATCTCCACCGAGTCCGCTGCCGGCGGTCGGGCGCCCTGTTGCAGCACAAAGCCCAGCGAGCGGGGGGCGCGACCCCGCCTCATTCCTTCCTGCACAAAGAGGTGAAGCCGCCGCGCATTTCTGCGGTCCGGCTCGGAGGTGTCCGGGCGGGGGCGGACCGCGATGCCCAGTACCAGGCCCGCCATGTGCGTTCTGACGTCGTGTGCCATCCGATCGCCGCTATCACGGTTCGGAGGATGAAGCCGCGCACTGGGGACCACATGGAACCCGAGGTGACAGTGGAAGAGCCAATTCCCGGGCCGCTCGGCTACCCACGTCATTGCGTACGTTGTGTGGGGTCGCATGATCTCGGTTACTACCATCCGCTGAGCAGCCGTTGAGTAAAGCGTGTCCGCGTACCCGTCGCCCCGCGCTTCCACCCGGAAGTAGAATCCGTGCAGGTGCATGGGATGATTGCGCCAGCTGCCGTTGAGCACCCGCCAGCGCAGGGTATCCCCGGCCATTGCCTCGATGCGCTCGGTGTAGGGCCAGGAACGGCCGTTGATGGTGAGAGCGTTGCGGTAGGTGACAGAGTCCAGGTTCGTTCCCCAGATATTCAGCACCAGGACCCGGTCCGGCGGTGACCCGCCGGCAGGATCTACGATGAAGGCTCCGGCGACCTGCTCCCGCTCGTCGTCCAGGTCGTGGTCGTTGGCGCCGAGCGATGCCCAGTAGAGGTAGCTGCCGGGGGCCCCGGCGGGGAAGGTCACTGATCGCGACTCACCAGGCCGGAGGACCAGGCTGTCGCGCGCCGCGGCTGGACGGGTGACCAGACCGTAAATCCGGAGTGTCGAGTCGGCCAGTCCGTTGCGGATCGTTGCGGCGATCACGGTGCCCGCGGGCACCCGGATCAGCGGGCTGGGAACCTGCGGTGCCTTTCCTTCTTCGGCGAAGGCCGCAACCTCGATCGAGGGGCCGCTGTCGGCTTCTGGGCGCCAGACGGCCATGCCGACGACCAGGTGAAGCTCGAGCGTGTCGTGAGAAAGGCGGCCCGCAGACAGGCGATTGTCGTTGGGGAGAACGACCGGGAGATTTTTCCCGGGCGCACCTCCGCTGAGAAGCGCCAGGAGTGCGACGCATGCTATCGCTCGCGTCATTTCGGATCCGGAGTGGAGGCACTCGAATCTGTGGCGGGGAATTCAGGAGCGCTAGGCGGTACTTGGCTGGTTTCTGGAGCGGTTTGTTCGCCTCTGTGGAAATGTTAAGAATGTGCACGACTGGGGATAAAAACTTCCCTCTTGCGCGACGGAAAATCTCTTCCTATACTGTCGTCGCCAAGTTGAGAATTGATCGTTTTCCGCTTGGATTGGCGAGACCAATCGCGTGTCTCGTCCACGTCGCAGTAGTGCGGCGACGTGCCGAGCAAGAAGCTGATCCGCGATTCAGCTGACTTGCAGCACTCGGTCTGGTGAACTGGATGGTCGCAAGCCATCCGGGAATAGAAAGCCGGAGCTCCAGAGGCCTAATCGCAAACGCTTCAGTTTAAGCGATGGCCAAAGGAAGAAGAACGGGGAAGTAAATTCTCCGCCTCCGGCTGGCCAGAACGAAAGACGGCCCGACGTTCCCTTCACGGGGAGCTCGGGCCGCTCTTTTTTTTGAGCTATTGGCTATTGGCTATGGATGATTTGTCTTGGGTCGTTGCTTCTGAGCCCGCATGAGACCCGCGAGCATT
>DATBSM010000075.1:0-4544 GCA_036559785.1 Gemmatimonadales bacterium | reverse complement strand
GTACTGCCGGCGAAGGCTACCCGGCCCTACGCGCCGCACGGCCCGCCGCCTTCAGTACGGTAGCTTTGCGGCGTCGGCAAATTTCTTCATAAGGTCCTGCTGTTCGGGCGACAGCTCGTCGGGCACGGTGACCTGGATGCCTACCAGCTGGTCGCCCCTCCGGCCGTTCTTCTCGATCCCCTGACCCTTGATTCGGAACTTCCGGCCCGGCAGGGTTCCCGGCGGAATCCGCAGCAGCACCTTCTTTCCATCGAGGGTACGTACTCTGAGCCGGGTACCGAGGGTCGCCTGGGCAAGGTTGATCGGCACGTCGGCGACGATATCGAGCCCCTCCCGCCGGAAGAAACGATCGTGCTGTACCTGAAACGTGATGATCAGGTCGCCCGAAGGGCCACCGGGCCGGCTGGCTTGTCCCTGTCCCCGCAGCCGGATCCGGGTACCGTTCTCGACGCCGGGAGGGACCGGAATCACAATCCGGCGCTCGGTCCGCACCTCGCCGGCACCTCGGCAGGTCGGGCATTTCTCCGAGGGAATCTTCCCCCGGCCACGGCACTGAGGACAGGGACGGCTCACGGCAAAGCTGCCCTGGCCGAACGAGATGGTGCCCTGCCCCTGGCACTCCGGACAGGTCGAGAACGTGGCCCTGGGAGTCCCACCACTCCCCTTGCAGGTCGGGCAGGTTTCCGTCACCGGTAAGGTTACCGGAATCTCTCCGCCCAGCATGGCCACCCGAAACGGCACCTCCACCACGGCTTCGAGAGTATCGCCGTCGGCCTCCTCCGCGCCGCCACGACGGCCACGTCCAAACATCGATGAGAAGATGTCGCCCAGTCCGCCCAGGTCTCCGAACTCGAATCCCTGGGCGCCCATATCCTCGCCCCCCATGCCTCCCGCCCCACCGGCGCGGCGGCCACCGGCTCCTGCACCGGCACCTGACCGGGGCATTCCATCGAACGCCCCGTAGCGGCGCATCTGATCGTACTGTTTGCGCTTCTCTGGGTCCGAGAGGGTGCTGTGCGCCTCGGAGATTTCCTTGAAGCGCTCCGCCGCACTCGGGTTGTTCGGGTTGGCGTCGGGGTGATGCTGCTTCGCCAGCTTACGATAGACCTTCTTGATCTCGGCCTGGGTGGCCGAGTCTGAAACGCCGAGGACCTGGTAGAAGTCCTTGGCAGCCACCTTAGCGCTGGCCCTGGTCGGAGTAGACCTGCACTCGGGCCGGACGCACGAGCACACCCTTGAAGCGATAGCCGGGGGCAAACGTCGCGCTCACCTCCTGGTCCCTGCTTTGATCCGGAGCTGGCACAGTTGAGACCGCCTCGTGCTCGCTGGGATCGAACGGGGCACCAACCGGATCGATCCGCTCCACTCCGGCGTCCTCCAACTCCTTGGAGAGCTTCCGGTCCACGGCGCTAAGACCGGCACGCAGGGAGGGCAGCGGAGTCGCTGCGTCACTAGCGACTAGCCGGTCCATGTCGTCGAGCACGTCAAGGAGCTTGGCCACGAAGCTCGCCTGGGCCCGATCGCTCAGTTCGGACCGCTCCCGGTTGATCCGCTTCCGATAATTGTCGAATTCGGCGGCCAGCCTGAGGTGCCGGTCCTTGAGGTCGGCGACCTGGCTTGCCAGGTCGGCCTCAGGACCACGACCGAAGGACGGCTGGGTTCCCTCAGCGCGCGAAGAGGGCTCGGCGCTCATGTCGGTGGATGCAAGGTCGGCAGCATCGGGATCTCGGTCCACAGGTACCTCATCTGGGTGCGGCTCGGTATCGAGACCTCTTCTAAAACCGGTTCTCTCAGTCACTGGAAACACTCACTCTGTAGGACTGGAGAAAGATAATAGCAACAGGTGTGCCGGAATGGAGTGTCAGAGTGGCAGGAATCCGATGCAGTTTCAGCGAGGAGGGCGCTGGGTGGGCGACGACAAGCGCTGATAGAGTAGGAAGAGAGCCGCCTGCGCTGCCCGGGCGCGAACCTCGGGACGCGATCCAGGAAAGACGCTGCGCCGGGTTTCCACCGACCCATTGTAGGAGCATCCGATCCAGACCGTTCCCACGGGTTTTTGTAGAGTGCCGCCCCCGGGTCCGGCGATACCGGTGACCGAAAGGGCGGCCCCCACACCAAATCGCCGGGCTGCCGCCTCCGCCATGAGGCATGCCACCGGCTCACTCACCGCACCGTGCTCTGCCAGCACCGCTTCCGGAACCCCCAGGAGCTCGACCTTCAGGGCATTGTCGTAAGCGATTACGCCCCCGACAAAGACCTCCGAGCTCCCCGGGACCTCGGTCAGCCGCGCACCGAGGAGGCCGCCGGTGCACGACTCCGCCACCGCCAAGCGGAGCCCTTGCGAGCGCGCGGCGTCGAGAACCAGAGCCGCCAGGTCCGTCTCGCCTTCGGCGTACACGTTCTCGGCTCCTCGTGAGCGCAACACCCCCGCGGCTGCGTGCAACCGCTGCTCCGCATCATCAGGGGCAAGGTCCCAAGCGCTCAATCGGAGGTCGACGCCCTCCAGGCCGGGGAGGTAAGCCAGCGTGAGGGGCGCAATCTCAGTCTCTACATCTCCCATTCGCTCGGCGAGGGACGACTCGGGAATGCCCGACGTCCGTACCAGAAGGGAGCGGATCACCGAGCCCCTGCTGCGGGTCGCGAGCCGGGGCATGACCTCGTGCTCCAGGAGGCGCCGCATCTCGAGTGGCACGCCGGGAAGCATGATGACCAGTCCCGGCGGGCCTTCGAGCCATAGCCCCGGGGCGGTCCCCCAGCGATTGGTCAGGACGGCTGCTCCCCGGGGCACTTCTGCCTGGCTCCGGTTGCTTTCCGCCGGCTTTCTCTCGAGGCGGGCAAAGCGGTCCAGCAAGCCGGTCCAGATGCTCTCGTCGAACTCGAGCGGGGCGTTGAACAGGTCGGCCACCACCTTCTTGGTGATGTCATCGCTGGTGGGTCCCAGACCGCCGGTGGTAATGACTGCCCCGGTCCGCCGCAGTGCGTCGCGGACCACGTCCCGGATCTCGTCGCCCCGGTCCGCCACCGACGTCCGCCGGGTCACTCGAATTCCCTGGGCCGCCAGCGCGCGCGCGATTTCGGCACCGTTGGTGTCCACGGTCATTCCGAGCAGTAGCTCGGTGCCGATGGTCACGAGCTCGGCGTTCATGGAGGGAACGGCTAATGCGCCCGATTCAAGAAGAGCCTACGATTCCGGTAGAGATACACCGCGAAGGAGTAGACCGTCAGCAGGGCGGCGATGGCAAGTGTGACCGCAACGAAGCCGCCATGGAATTCGTTCCAGTACTGGGCGTAGCGATTGTGCTCCCAGCCCATCGGCTTGCGGGCATCGCGGAACGCGAACCACAGGATGATGGCGCCCACGAAGATGTTCTGGATGGCGGTCTTGAGCTTCCCCGCGTTCCCGGCCGGGATGATCACGCCGCGCCGGCTGGCCCACCAGCGGAAGCCGGTCATGGCGAGCTCGCGGCCGATGAGCAGCAGACAGACCCAGAGCGGGATGCTGCCCCAGATGGGGATGTCGTAGAGGTCGTGGCGTTGGCGGGAGATCCAGTAAATCGGGATCAGGGTGGCAAACAGGAGGAGCTTGTCGGCAATGGGATCCAGCATCTTGCCGAGGTCGGTCACCTCGTTCCGGCTCCGAGCCAGATGCCCGTCGTAGATGTCGCTGACGGCGGCGATGATGAAAATGATGAAGGCAACGAGCTTGGGCCAGTAGCCTTCGATAAAGGGCAGGAGCGCGATGACGGGCGTGAAGCAGATGCGAACGAGCGTGATGATGTTCGGGAGGGTCCACATGGCCGCGCTCTACCCCAGCGTCTTGACGACGTTCTTGCTGATGCCCTTCAGCGTATCGAAGACACCATCGCCCGTCAGCGCGACGGCCTCGAAGTAGGGGGCGCGCTCGATCCACTGCCCGTCTTCCTGGCTGACGAGGAATTCGGAGTCGTGATGGGGATCTGGCAGCGGGCGCTGTTTCATCGGATCGGTGACCGGCCAGCCCGGATTGAGGGCCGCTTGAAGCTCGGCGATGGGAGCCGCGTTGGGCAGGTCGCGCTTGTTGTACTGGATGGCAAAGGGAATCCTGGTGACATCGTACCCGTGCTGGGTCATGTTCTCGTAGAGATTCTGCATGGCCTCCAGGTTGGCGTCCATACGCTCGATCTGGCTGTCGGCCACGAACACCACGCCGTCCACTCCCTTGAGAATCAGCTTGCGGGACGCGTTGTAGTAGACCTGCCCCGGCACGGTGTACAGGTGGAATTTGACCTTGAATCCCCGAATGGTGCCGAGGTCCACGGGGAGGAAGTCAAAGAACAGAGTCCGCTCGGTCTCAGTGGCCAGGGAAATCATCTTGCCACGCGCGGCCGGCGCCACCTTGTTGTATACATGCTCCAGGTTGGTGGTCTTGCCGCCCAGCCCGGGGCCGTAGTAGACCAGCTTGCAGTTGATCTCGCGCGAGGCGTAGTTGATCATCGACATGCGTGCGCTTCCCCTCAGGCCCCGAAGAGTTTGTCGATCTCGTCTTCCGCCTCACCCAGGAACTC
>DATBSM010000074.1:0-5813 GCA_036559785.1 Gemmatimonadales bacterium | reverse complement strand
GACAAAACCTGTCAAGTGAACGTGTCGTGTACGCTTGAAGCGAACGCCTCGGACGACGACGGAAGCATCGTGAACTATACCTGGGACTTCGGTGACGGTAACCCGCCGGAGTCTACTCCGGCGACGACGATTGACCACACGTTCACGTCAATCTCACAACCTATGGTGACACTGACTGTGACTGACAATAACGGCGCCACGAATAGTGTTACCCAGCCAATCAACGTATCCGAGACGGGGGGGCTCCGCCTCAAGTAATTCGGATGTGATCCACCTCATATCTGTCGAGCTAGCCGCACGCTAGGGTCTACCTAGCGTGCGGCTCTCTCTTTCAAGGCTCGGCCCGTGTATCGGTCTTCAGCGACTCCAGGCATTCGTGCTACCGTCTTCACTCTGCTCCTCGCGTGCTGGGGCTGCGGAGGGGGCGACATCACATTGCCGGTCGATCCGGGCGCTCCTGCCGCCATTGCCGCGTTCAGCGGTGACGATCAGGCGGGCACCGCCGGCGCCCCACTGCCGGACTCGATCGTCGTCAAGGTGACCGATGCCGATGGCAACCCGGTCTCGGGTCAGCGGGTTGTGTTCGTGCTCGCCGATGAGAGCCCGGGCGCGCTGGTCACGCCGGATGAGGTCATGACCGGCCCCGACGGGACCGCCGCTGCTCGCTGGGTGCTGGGCGGCGTGAGCGGAACTCAGAGAGTCGTTGCCCGGCTGGTGAGCGATCAGGCACCGGCGGCGCTGGAGGCTCGCTTCACCGCCTCTGCGACGCTCCCACCGGCGGGCGCGGATCGCCTGGTTCTTGGAGTCCAGCCATCGAGCTCCGCCACGGCAGGTACCGCATTCGATCGCCAGCCGGTCATTCAAATCAGAGACGCCGACGGCAACGACGTGGCGCGCGCCGGTGTATCGGTTACCGCCGCCTTGGTCTCGGGTGATGGGGTGCTCGCGGGAACAACCACGCGGGTGACGGATGCGAATGGCAGCGCCGAGTTCGGCGATCTCCGGATCGACGGCGCCACCGGACCGCACCTGCTCATCTTTGCTGCCGACGGCTACACCTCGGTGACTGCCGATCCGATCCAGGTGCAGTCCGCCCCGGCCCCGCCCGCCCCGCCGCCTCCGCCGGCCGGCGGGCCTCCAACTGCCTTGGACGATCGATACGGCACCATCGAGGGCTCCAATCACACCCTTCGTGTCAACGCGAGCAACGGGGTACTTCGGAATGACGTCGATCCCGGCGGCAACCCGCTGACCGCCTCGGTGACGAGGAAGCCGTCGCACGGCAAGGTCACCCTCGAGGACGACGGGTCGTTCAGTTACACGCCGGAATCCGGCTTCTTCGGGGAAGATCGATTCGACTACCGTGCCCGCAATGGGGACGGGGAATCCAGCACCGCCAGCGTCACCATTGACGTTGCCCCGGTGAACGATTCACCCCGCTTCCACGACAAGGGCGATCAGACGGTCAATCAGAATTCCGGGCGGCGGGAGATACGGCATTGGGCCACAGACATCACTCCTGGTGCCGACAACGAGGCCAGTCAGACGCTCCGGTTCGAAGTCACCAACGATAACCCGGGGTTATTCACGTCCGGCGGCCAGCCCTCGGTGATTCGAGAGTCGGCCAGGGAGGGCACACTGATATTCGAGCCCGCTCCGGCACAGAGCGGATCGGCAACGGTCACAGTGGTGCTCCGGGACAACGGCGGTACCTCCAACGGAGGACGCGATTCCAGCGAGCCCCACACCTTCAGGATCACCGTGCGCCGGTAACGCGCCGTGGGTGGAACGGCCGGCCCTGGTCTTGTGATCTGCCTCATATCGAACCGGCTCCTGACGCAGTAACGTGGGGTTTCGCGGGGTCTTAACTCAAAGGTTCTAGCTCTCTTGAATCAGTTCTCGGCTGTCCTCGGTAGCATCGGCGTAGCCCTCGGCTCCCTGGTGGCCTGCGGCGGCAGCGACCTGGTTCTCCCGAGCGATGCCGGCCCGGGCGACATCACGCTCCTACTGGGGAACAATCAGAACGGACCCGCCGGCGCCGAGCTCACGGATCCGCTGGTGGTTAGGGTGCTCAATCGCCGGGGCGATCCGCTCCCGAACCATCGGGTAGCGTTCGGACTGGCTGCCGAGGTTCCTGGCGCCCGGATCACGCCGGACACCGCCGAGACCGACGGAGAGGGGACGGCACGGGCGCGGTGGGTGCTGGGGAACGTCAGCGGACCTCAGACCGCGGTCGCGCGGGTAGTGGGGGCCGATGAGCTCGAGGTCACCTTCAACGCCATCGTCGGGGCCGCGGGCGCGTCGCGAATCGAGGCAGTAAGCGGCGGGGATCAAGCGGGCGCGGTTGGAACTGAGCTGCCGGATCCGCTTATCGTCCGGGTGATCGATGGATTCGGCAACGGGGTCGAGGGCATCACGGTCAGCTGGAGCGCCGACGAGGGTAGCGTCAGCCCGAACGAGTCGGTCACCGGCCAGGACGGCCGGGCGGCCACATCCTGGACGCTCGGCTCGGCCTCGGGCTCGCAGGCCGCATCCGCATCCGGCCCGGACCTCAGCGGCTCTCCGGTCGAGTTCACGGCCACCGCCCGCGCCGGCGCGCCGGATCGTCTGCTCCGGGTCTCGGGCGACGAGCAGAGCGGCAAACCCGGCTCCACGGTCGGGAGCCCGCTGGTCGTTCGGCTGGTGGATCAGGACGGCAACGGCGTTCCGAACCGGGCGGTGAGCTGGGTCGTGGCCACCGGGGGCGGGAGCGTCCAACCGGGTACCAGCACGACCAATAATGACGGCCGGGCCTCCACCGAGTGGACCCTGGGACAGGCCGAGGGGAGCAATACTCTCAACGCCGTGGTGTCGGGTGTGGGGTTCGTGGGCTTCAGCGCCACGGCGACCAACGGCGGTGGCGGCGGTGGCGGCGGTGGGGGAGGGGACGCGCGGCGGCTGGAATTCCTGGTGCAGCCGGCCGATGTCGAGGAGGATCGGCGGATCTCTCCCGCGGTGGAGGTGGTGGTGCTGGACCAGTCCGGCAACCGGGTGACTGACCGGGAATTTGAGGTTAAGCTTGAACTTGTACGTGAAGGGCGCCGGGGGAAGCTCAAGGGTGCCCGTGACCAGCGCACTCAGGGCGGCGTAGCCAGGTTCTCAGACCTTGAGGTAGACCGGCAAGGTGAATATCGACTGCGTGCCTCTGCCGACGGACTTTCGTCGGCTGAAAGCGATCGTTTCGAGGTCCGGAACGACTGAGCCTTTCCGGCCGCGGGTAGGCCCTGCCTTGGCACGTCTTCTTGTTCTCCTCGCCCTCTCAGGCTGCGGCGACGATCTCCTCCTCCCCAGCTCCGGGGAGCCCTCCCTCATCGAAGTGGTCGGCGGGAACGGTCAGACCGGGACGGTGGGTCAACCGCTCAGTGTCCCGCTCGAAGTAGAGGTGACCGATCCGGCCGGGCGCCCCGTTCCAGGGGTCGAAGTGGTGTTCATCGCCCCGCCAGGTGCCGAGCTGACCCCGAACGACACCGTGCGCACCGGTTCGAACGGCAGGGCAACAGTTAACTACACGCTTGCGACCGTATCCGGCCAGCAGACCATCGAAGCCCGCGCCAAGCCGGTCGTCCCGTCAACTTCCCTGACCACCACCTTCAGCCAGACCGCGGAGCCCGAAAGCGCTACGGGGCTGATGATGGCCGCCGGTGATGAACAGATCGGGGACGTGCAAACGGCGCTGGCAGACTCCTTGGCGGTGAAGGCCGTGGATCGCTTCGGTAATGGCGTTCCCGGGATCGAGGTGACCTGGGAGGCTTCCGGTGGGGCGGTAAGTCCTGCGACGGTGGCGACCGGAGCCGACGGCCGTGCCGCAACCGAGCGGACCCTGGGAGGCCGGCCGGGCTCCTACCCGACCGAGGCCTCGGCCACCGATTTGGAAGGGTCGCCCGTCAAATTCACTGCCACCGGTATCGCGCCCCCCAGTCCCCAGATCGTGGTGGTCACTCAGCCGTCGGCAAGGGCCGCCGCCGGGGTTGCCTTTGCTCGGCAGCCTGTGCTCCAGCTCCAGGATGCGGCGGGCGCTCCGCTCGCGCGCGCCGACGTCACTGTGACGGTGCAGGTCGCGAGTGGAGGGGGCTCACTCGGCGGCGCCACCACGGCCAAGAGCAATGACGATGGTGTGGTGAGGTTCACCAATCTCTCGATTCATGGGACACCGGGAGACCGAACCCTCATCTTTGCTGCCAGTGACTTCACCTCGGCGCTATCGAGCGATATTGACCTGCGCGCGGGGCCTCCCGTGGCCAGCGCGAGCACCGCATCGGTTCCGGCCACCGGGACCGCGGGTATTTCAACCGCGATAACGGTCCAGCTCGTGGATGCGTTCGGCACGCCGGTCGAGGGACAGGCGGATGACATCGCGGTCTCGATAACGGGAGCCAACCCGGCCTCAGCCCTCGCGATCACCGGCCGGGGTGATGGATCCTACTCGGCGTCATACACGCCGATTCATGCCGGCTCCGATCAGGTAGACGTACGGGTAGGCGGGACCCCGGTGGGCGGAAGCCCGTTTACGAGCCTGGTCGCCGCGGGACCGGCCGACCCGTCGACAACCACGGTAGTCTTCAGTCGAAGCGGGTTCTTTAATTCAACTCTCGGCGTTCTTGTCACCACGCTGGATGCCCAGGGCAATCCATTGGGCCGCGGTGGCGATCTGGTACAGGTGCAGATGAGTGGTGGCGAGCTCCGAACCGCGGTCGATCAGGGCAATGGCACTTACACGGACAGTTTCTTTGCAGGCTTCGGAGCGGTCGCCGTCGCCATTCTGGTCAACGGTATCCCGATCGCGGGGAGCCCCTTTACGACCTGAGGAGGTTCGCTCTTAGTTACGTCGGGCGAACCACTTACGCACCTGATGACAGGGTTGACCCCTTCTGTTGCTGCGGCTATCTTGCTGCGCCGCACGCCCTGGTGGTGAAACTGGTAGACACGCTATCTTGAGGGGGTAGTGCCGAAAGGCGTCGCGGTTCGAATCCGCGCCAGGGCATCCGACGTCTCGCCACTGTAGCTCAGGGGTAGAGCTCTCGATTCGTAATCGAGCGGTCGTCGGTTCAAATCCGACCAGTGGCTCTCCACCGCTCCACCTCCCGCTGTTCCTACTCCCGACTCGCGATTCTTCCAGCCCTCACTCGCTCGACTGAGCGGACCACCGGGTTGAGCGGCAGTGCCCGCATGCCACGGGGATGGCTTCGGTCTCACGTTGAGTGGAAGCGGGATAGGTGACGACAAAGCTGAAGCCGCAGCTCTGGCATCGAAGTGTGACGGTCACCGGGCTCTCCTGTTTGCTTGGGCCGGATACATGATGCCGGTTGAGGCGGAAGCGCGCTGTGCTCCAAGCCACACCAGGAGCGAGGCAGCGGAACTTTTTGCTCCAACCGTTCGACCTCCCGAATCTGGCCCGACAGATTGTCCAGCTCGAGCAGGTGGCATAAGCTCCGGGCATCCGTGAATCCGCTCCCAGCGCCAAGGAGACCGCCGGTGGAACGTCAACGCAGTGTGACTCTCCGATTCCTGGCCGAGCCAGGCGATGTCAACTTCGGCGGCAAGGTGCATGGCGGGTCGGTCATGAAGTGGATCGATCAGGCAGGGTATACCTGTGCCGCGGGCTGGACCGGCAGTTACTGCGTGACGGTGTACTTGGGTGGCCTGCACTTCCTGGGTCCGATATTCGTGGGTGAGCTGGTGGAGCTCCGCGCGCTCGTCATTCGCACCGGGCGCCGCAGCCTCGATATCGCGGTGGATGTGTATGCCGGCGATCCCAAGACCGGCGAGCGACGCCG
>DATBSM010000073.1:0-3290 GCA_036559785.1 Gemmatimonadales bacterium | reverse complement strand
GAGTCGTGGAGCGGGAGGATGTGCGGGTGGCTGAGCCGGGCTGCGATCTTGATCTCCCGGAGGAAGCGATCGTTGCCGACTGTGGCCGCAAGCTCCGGCCGGAGTACCTTGAGGGCAACCTGGCGGTGGAGCTTGAGGTCTTGAGCGAGATAGACCATCGCCATACCGCCCCGTCCGAGCTCGCGCTCGACGCGGTAGCGCGCCATGAGAGCAGTCTGCAGATGTTCGAGCGATGACTTCACGTGCCGGCTCCTTGGCAAGCCGTACGTTTACGTTAGGGTTGAATGGGGGGCGTCGCTAGGTATGCAAGGATACTGGCAGGCAAAGGCATCGATGTCTCGGCGCCCGCTCTCAACCTCTTGTACTGTCCCTCTTCTCCACCAATCGTCCGCCTGCCGGTCCGCCTGTCCTCCCGTACCTCGCCGCGGTCATCTCTGCCAGAATCGACAATGCAATCTCGGCCGGCTGCCTGCCGCCAAGGTCCAGTCCGATTGGGCCATGGAGACGCGTGACCTGACCCTCGCTGAGGCCCGACTCCCTGAGCTGCTCGCGACGAGATGCCTGTGTTTTCTTTGAACCGATCGCTCCCACGTAAGCGGCGGGCGATCGCAGCGCGATCTCGAGTGCGGGCTCATCAAACTTGGGATCGTGCGACAGCACGCAGACATAGCAGGCGGAATCGATCCCGATGCGCTCGAATGCCTCTTTCGGCCAGGCCAGAATGAGCTCGTCCGCCTGCGGAAACCTCTCAGGGTCGAGAAATGCCTCGCGCCCATCGGCGACCACCGTGTGGTAGCCGAGCGCCTTGGCCAGCGGCACCAGCGCGACCGCAGTCTGATTTCCGCCGAAGATGACCAGCTTGGGTTGTCGGGGGAACACCTCAAAGAACAGCGTGACGGGTCCATCTACCGTCTCAACGGTCTGACTGGTGCTGGCCTCCTTCCTGAGGGCCGCGAGTGCAGCGTCTCGCATCTCATCCATCGAAACCGCGGTCGAGGAGGTGCCTTCGACTCGGCCATCCTCCAGCACCAGTGCAGACCCGCCCAGTCCGGGCCCTGCAATCACCGATACGACTACCTCGCCGCGGCTTCCGCGCGCCGCCTGGAGTACTTCCGGTCTAACGGTCGGCTCCACGAACACCTTGATCGTTCCGCCGCAGGCAAGCCCCACTTCCCACGCTCGTTCATTGGTGACCCCGAAGGTCACCAGCTTCGGGCTTCCCCGAGCGATTGCCGCTTCGATCTCGAGCGCCGTGGCGGTCTCGACACAGCCGCCGGAGACTGAGCCGGCGATCGTGCCATTGGCCGTGGCGAGCATCGAGGATCCCTCGGGTCGCGGGGCGGAGCCCCACACACTAGTGACTACGGCTCGGCCGAAGGGCCTGCCGGTGGCGACGAAACGCTCGTAGTCGGTGAGAAGGTCACGCATGAAGGGAGCTTACAACGGCCGGATCGAAAATTGCAGGCGGAACTTTCACCATGAAACGCTTTGAGTGTCGCGCGGTTGTCTTCGATCTCGATGGCGTCCTGGTTGACTCCACCGGATACGTGGAGCAGCAATGGCGCCGGTGGGCCACGTCCAAGGGCTTGCCCATAGAGCCTTTCCTTCGGGTCTGTCATGGGCGACGCGCCCTGGAGACCATTCGCCTTGCCGCTCCGCACCTGGATGCCGAGGCGGAAGTGGCCGCCTTTGCTCCGGAAGAAGGGACGGCCGACCCAATCCTGGGCCCGGTGGAGGGAGCCGTTCGCCTTCTACAGACACTGCCAGTGGGGAGCTGGGCGGTGGCCACTTCCGGTAACCGGGCAGTTGCAGCCGAGCGCCTCCGGCGCGCCGGTCTCCCGATCCCCGGCGTTCTCATCTGTGCCGAGGATGTGGTGCGCGGCAAGCCATGTCCCGATGCGTACCTGCTCGCCGCCGCTGGTCTCGATGTGGAGCCCACCGAATGCCTGGTGGTCGAGGATGCGCCCGCGGGAATCGAGGCGGCCCGCGCGGCAGGGATGGGAGTCATCGCCCTCACGACCACGCACCGGCGCGAGGAGCTTCCTGCCGACGCCTGCACTACTTCCCTCGCCGGGATTCATGTCGTTCGTATTGCGGACAATCCCCGCCAGGCACGGATGCTCGAGCTCCTGGTGCTGGACTGACGCTTCCCTCTCAATAGCTTATTCCGCGGCGACTCGCCGCGCAAAATCTGTCCAGAACTGCTCGGTCAGCCTGCGCGCGGCGCCCTCCATGAGCCGAGCCCCAAGGCCGGCGACTGTGCCGCTGATTTCGCTGGTGGCCGACCAGTTCAGCCGGACAGTATTCGGATCAGCCTCCTGAATCTCGATCCTCGAGAGTACCTCAACCGCCGAACCGGGTGCCTGGGCCTGCATCCGCATCCTTGCGCTTCGCTCGGGGACGATGTCGAACAGCTCGACGTCCATTGTGAACCGAACCTTGAACGACCCTGCACCGAATCCGGAGACCACCGTGAAGCGATTCGTGTCGATGATCTCTACCGACTCGACTCCCGGTGCTGAGCGTGCCAGGAAGTGTGGATCCATCAGCCGCGCCCAGACTGGCACCCTCGCAGCGGTGATTTCCGGCGAGCCGGAGAATTCGAGCTTCATCGCGACGGTCCTTCGAGCGCATTCAGGTCTGCCCGGGTGTCGACGTCCGGGTTCTCGCCCTTCACCTCGAGGGTAATGGTTTCGGTGAAACTGGAGGTGAGCAGGGCGCGGAAGCCATGATCGCCCTCGAGTTGCCGGGCCCGTTCCCAGATCGATCGGGGCAGGAGCACCGGGTGTCCGGGCGTGTCCGGGTGACCTTCGTATCGCGGACGAACGATCTGGCCCCTGCCGGCGGTCACCAGGGCCTCGACCACATCCAGGCGAACCAGCGGCTGATCTCCCAGAAATACCAGGGCAGCCTCGGCGAGGGGTAATGCCTGTAGCGCGGCCAGCCCGAGCTGGAGTGAATGGGAAAGGCCCAGGTCCGGCGCCTGATTGATGATGGCATCCAGGCCGCCGGCATGAGCAAGCGCCAACCCACGCTCATCGTCGGCCGCAACGACAACGTGCCCGCCATCGAGCAGGCCCCGCGTCCGCGCTACCCGCACGGCGTCGAGCACGTAGGACAGCAGAGGACGGCCGCGGTAGAGTGCGTGGAGCTTGCCCTCACCGAACCGGCGGCTCTGCCCGGCCGCCAGGATTAGAGCGTGCGTGTGCAACGGCATGTGGTGGTTCGAGTGCCTTGCCCCATTCGCCAGGGGCGAGTAGAGTGACTATCCCTTAATTCCGTCTTGGGGT
>DATBSM010000072.1:0-6759 GCA_036559785.1 Gemmatimonadales bacterium | reverse complement strand
ACCAGTCGCACACCAGCCATGGCATCTGTGAGACCTGCGCCCAGGGTATCACTCTCCCGCGACACTGAGTGCGCGGGAGGAACCTTCAACGGCGTCCTTGTCAGCGCGGTATTACCTAATAGCAGGATCCCTCGAGGCAACCATGGACTCCCCACAACTGCTGTTCGGCATCACGGCGATCAACCTTATGCTGGTGGTTTCGACTTGGACCGGCTCGAGAGCGTCTCCATCGGATGATCCCAAGGTCATCCGGGCGCAGTCGTTCGAGCTGGTGGACGCGCGGGGCGAGGTCCGGCTGCAACTGCATCTCGGCGCGGACGGAAGCGGCAACCTGCGGATCAGGGATGGCAACGGGAAGGTGCGGGTGAAGCTGGGGAGCTCGGCGGCCGGGTCAACCGGCTTGCTGTTGATGGATCAATCGGTCGAGCCCGCGCTGTCACTGGTGGCAGGAGAATCGGGGACCAGTATCACCCTCCTCGGCCCTGATGGCAAACGGCGGGTGATCACGCCATAGCCGGCGGGCGAACGTACACGACCTTGGAAACCTAAGGCTGTACGGAACTTATGCGGTTTACCTCTTCCACCACTTGAGGACTTCTCACGATGTCATGGCGACGCCACGCGCATGTTTTACTCTTTGTGGTCCTGATGGGTGGTTGCTCAGACCAGCCCGAAGCGGCAATGCCCACGGCCGATCCTGGACCATTAGTCGAGGCCCTGGTTCAGGCTTGGGACAGCCATGACTTTGCCGCGGTGGATACGCTGATGGATCCCCTCGCCATCCACGAGGACCTTGGCTTGGGCTTCCGGGGTGAGGGTCTGGATCAGATCAAGGGCTTCATGCGCCAGACTTTCGCGCGAATTCCGGACTTCGACCGGCGGCCCACCAATATTCTGGCGGATGGCCCTGAAGCCGCGGCGGAATGGACGCTCGCCGGGACCTACAGCGGAGACACCCCCCAAGGTCCGGTGAAGAACAGGCGGTTTTCGATTCGGGGAGTTTCGGTGGTGGTAACCGACCACGGGAAGATCATTCGTTTCTCCGACTACTACAACCTGGCTGATTTCCATCGCCAGGTCATGACCAAGCCTGCCAAATGAATGCCGCGAGGTACCGCGGAATTAATACCTGGCCGTCCACCGCTCCCGCAGGCAACCGAAGAACGATGCGCAGGAGATCGGGGAACCGTCCATCTCCGAGTCGGACGAATCCGGGCTGGTCACGAGTTCCCGGCCTCCGGTCCTTCGTGGGCTGGCGGCGAGAACCTCCTGCAGATCCAGTGTAGTGTCTGCGGCGGCCAGGAGCATCTCCCGGCGTAGCCGTGAGGCAGTCCGGAGCACTCGCACCGGATACCGGTAGCAGCGGGGCGTGTTCCTCCCCCGGACGCAGCCGTTGTATCGCTTCAAGGCCAGTGACACAGAGTTGGTCCGGCGCACCATGTGCTTCAGAAGGCTGGCGCCGTGACAGATGTTGGTATCCACGTTGACCAGGTCGGCAAAGCAGCCGTAGCTTCCTCGGTGCACCGGCATAACCTGCATCAGGCCGATGGCGCCCTGGCTGCTCACCGCGGTGGGGTCCAGCGGCGTGTTCTCGATCAGGAGTACCGCGCCGAGGAGGCTCGGACTCAACCGCAGCCGCTCCGCCTCCCGCACCAGCGCCACTGCCGCCAGCTCCGCTACTTCCGGATTCCCGCTTCTCCGGGCCAGCGCGATGGCCAGCGGCCAGTGCGCGTGCGCCCTGGTTACCGCACGCTCGAGCGCGGCGCTGTCGACTCGCACTCGACGCGCGGTACGAAGACTCGCGGGCATGGATTTCGGGCTCGCGGGCACCGCCTTCGGCTGAGGCGGTTTCTTTGTCTTCGGGCTCTTCTGCCGGCGCATCGCAGACGGCTCGGCCGGCGCGGCCACCGGTACCGGCAGCGAGACCGGTGCTGCGGGTATACCCGCACCACAGGCCGTCCCTGCCAGCATCAGCACCGCGACACAAAGATCCAGCGCCCGGCCACGACGAGTCGGTGAAAACATGGTGTCCCTTGTAGGTGTCTCGGCAGTATTGCCCATGCCAGGAAGCCGCTCAAGTGTTCGGTTCTTGCCATGTGAAGGAACCGGTCGGACCCAGCGGCGTGGCACGGAAAACCTGGTTCGGAAGTCGCGAAGGGTGAACGAGAAGCACTACGATTCTCCCCCGGTGCAGCCCCTGGCATGAGACGGCATTCGGGTGGATCGTTACAGAGGAGAGGAGGCACTTTTGATGAACAATCTGACCTGCTCGCTCGCCACATTTGCGACGCTCGCCGGAGCCTCTGCAGCCATCGCACAGGAGGGCCAGGCCCACCACCATGCGGGGGAGCGACTCGGCCGCGTCACCTTCCCCGTGTCGTGCACAGCCGAGGCCGGTCGCCGCTTCGAGAACGCGATCGCTGGGCTCCACTCCTTCTGGTTTGAGGAGGGAAAACGCGCCTTTGGCGCGGTACTCGAGGCCGATCCGAGCTGCGCCATGGCGCACTGGGGCCTCGCCCTGAACGCATGGGGCAATCCCTTCGCGGGAGGACCATCTGGCGACGGGCTGAAGGAAGGAGCTCAGAGCGCCGAGCAAGCCGCCGCCAGGCCGAGTGGGAGCGCCCGCGAGCAGGGTTTCATCGCCGCTGCCCGCGCGCTCTATCGCGACACCGCTCGTGCTTCGAATGCCCTGCGGCTACAGGCCTACGCCGATACCATGGCACGCCTCTACCGGGAATATCCCGGCGATACCGAAGTCGCCATCTTTTACGCCCTGGCGCAGCTCGCTACGGCCCCGCGCACCGACACTACTTTCGCCCAGCAGAAGCGTGCCATCGCCATTCTCGATCCGCTTTACGCTCGTTACCCCGATCATCCCGGCCTGGCGCATTACATCATTCACTCAACCGACTCTCCACCGCTGGCGGCACTGGGCCTGCCGGCCGCCCGGCGGTATGCCAGCATCGCCCCCGCTGCGCCGCATGCTCAGCACATGCCGTCGCACATTTTCGTACGACTGGGCCTCTGGGATGAGGCGGTTGCCACCAACTGGAAGTCCTATAACTCGGGTGCCGCCCACGCCCGCGCGACCGGGCCCTGGACTACGACGGGCGAAGGGATTCACGCCCTGGACTACGCCGTCTACGGATACCTTCAGCGGGGACAGGACTCGGCCGCCCGAGCCGCGGTGGCCGTTGCCCACGCGGCTAAGGTCTCCCCGGCCGTCAACGTGCTGATCGGGCAGTACAACCGCACCGCCATGGCCGCCCGCATTCCACTGGAACAGGGCGACTGGGCTGCCGCCGCGGCCTTCCCTGCTCCGGATGACTCCGAGGTGGGTGTGACTGCTGCCCTCAGCCGCTTCACCCGCGCGATCGGCGCAGCCCGGAGTGGAAGGGTTGAGATTGCCCGCACCGAGGTGGCAAAGCTGGACACCATCGCGCGTGGGCTGACGGCCCGGCAGGAGATCTATTGGGCCAGGGTGGTCGGCATCAAACGGGACGCCGCAACCGCCTGGGCCCGATTCGCGGACGGGGACACCCTTGGGGGCCTCACCATGGCGCGAGCCGCAGCCGAAACGGAGGACGTCACCGACAAGCACCCGGTGACTCCGGCCGAGTTGCTGCCGGCACGCGAGCTACTCGGCGACATGCTCCTGGCGGCTGAGCGCTACCCCGAGGCTCGCGCGGCATATCAGGCGACGCTGCTCCGCGAGACTGGCCGCGCCCGGAGTATGTTCGGAGCCGCCCGGGCGGCGGAGCTCGCAGGCAACCGTCCGGCGGCCACCGAAGGGTATCGCCAGTTTCTGAAGCTTATGAGCAGAGCCGACGGGGGCCGCCCCGAGCTGGCCATTGCCAGGGCATTCACTCCTTAACCATTTCATCTACCTGCTGTGGAGGAACAACTGTGCCCGCTGTTGCGAAGGACACCAAGGCTACCGTCATCCCCTGCCTGCGCTATCGCAATGCGCCGGCCGCCATCGAGTGGTTGTGCGACGTGTTTGGTTTCGAGAAGCAGATGGTCATACCCGGCGGGGAAGGTACGATCGCCCACGCCCAGCTCAGCTTCGGCAACGGGATGATCATGGTGGGATCGGTGCAGGACTCCGCGTTCGGCCGGCTCATGAAGCAGCCGGACGAGATCGGCGGCGCCGAGACCCAGAGCTCCTACGTCATCGTCTCCAACGCGGACGCCATCTACGCCCGAGCCAAGGCGGCTGGCGCGGAGATCATGCTCGACATCAAGGACGAGGACTACGGGGGCCGCGGCTTTACCTGCCGCGATCTCGAGGGCCGGCTCTGGACCTTCGGTACCTACGACCCGTGGGAGGCGTAGGCCCGGTCGAGACCTTCGCCTCGCGGCGAAAGTTCCGGCAATGGCTGGAGAAGAATCATCGCCGTGTGCCGGAGCTGCTGGTCAGGTGCTATAAGGTTGGCGCGGGGGAGAAGGGCTTGACCTACCGCGAAGCACTCGACGAAGCGCTGTGCTTCGGCTGGATCGATGGGGTCCGCCGGAGCCTGGACCAGAACAGCTTCAGCACCCGCTTCACGCCCAGAAAGCCGAAGAGCTACTGGAGCGCAGTCAACATCCGGCGAGCGACAGAGCTGGCGAACGAGGGCCGGATGCATGCCGCCGGGCGTGCTGCCTTCGAGGCACGCGACCCCAGGAAACCAGGGCGTTACTCGTTCGAGAACAAGCCGAAGGAGCTGGATCCATCCTTGAAGAAGAGACTTCGCGCCAATAAGCAAGCCTGGACGTTCTTTCAGGCGCAGGCACCCTGGTACCAGCGCACCAGCATCTTCTGGATCATGCAGGCCAAACGGGAGGAGACCCGCGAGCGGCGGCTCGCCGAGCTGATCGCCAAGTCGGCCAAGCGAGAGCCGATCAAACTACTGGATAGGACACCCCGGTCAGCAACCCCGACGAGGTAGCCCGCCCCGAGCTCGTCCGCTCGCTCGGCCGTTGGAGTCTGACTGGCCTCGTCCTGAACGGCGTAATCGGGTCGAGCGTATTCGTGCTGCCCGGTCCTCTGGCGGACCGGCTCGGCGTAATGAGCCTGGCGGCGTGGACCATCGCGGCCGCCTGCTGTGCCACGATGATCCTGTGCTTTGCCGAAGTCGCCTCGCGATTCTCCGGGACCGGCGGGGCCTACCTCTTTACCCGGGTGGCGTTCGGCCCCTTTGTCGGCCTGCAGGTCGGTTGGCTGAGCTACTTTGTGCGGGCCATAACCGCCGCCGTGCAAGCCAACGTGTTCTCCACCTACCTGGCGGGCTTCTGGCCCTGGGCGGGCACCCGGCTTGGGGGCATCGCCGCGACGACTCTCTTCATCGGCTTCCTGGCCGCGGTCAACATCCGGAGCGTGATATCCGGCGCCAGGGTCAGCAACGGGTTCGCGCTGGTCAAGATCACGCCGCTTCTGATCTTCGGGATTATCGGTCTGATCTGGATTGCCGGGGGGAAAGGTGTACCGGCTCCCATCCCCTCTGATCCATCCCTTGGCAGTTGGCTGGAAGTGCTGTTGCTGCTCGTGTTCGCCTACGG
This sequence comes from Gemmatimonadales bacterium, assembly GCA_036559785.1. Lineage (GTDB taxonomy): Bacteria > Gemmatimonadota > Gemmatimonadetes > Gemmatimonadales > GWC2-71-9 > CAVVWJ01. The sequence continues at coordinate 1,218 of DATBSM010000072.1, read as the reverse complement.
CGGCTTCGAGTCGGCTGTTATCCCACTGTCGGAGGCCAGGCATCCCCGGCGCGACGTACCGGTCGCTCTGTTGAGCGGACTGGGCCTGGCGGCACTTCTCTACCTCCTGGCCCAGCTCACGGTGCTGGCCAGCCTTCCCGACCCTGGAGCCACCAGCCGGCCGCTCGCCGAGTCGGCCCGGATGCTGCTGGGCGATACCGGGGCTGCGATCATTACCGTGACTGCGCTCATCTCGGTCTACGGCTGGCTGGCCAGCAACATGCTCGCCGTCCCCCGCCTCAGCATGGCCATGGCCGAGCGGGGAGACTTCCCCGCGTTCTTCGCCCGGGTGCATCCGGTGTTCCGGACACCCTGGCTCTCGATTCTGTTCTTTGCGGCGGTTTCCTGGGTCCTGGCGAACCAGGCTGGTCTGCTCCAGAACCTGAGCCTCGCATCGGTGTCCCGGCTCTTCGTCTACGGGCTGGTGTGCGCCGCGCTTCCCGTGCTGCGCCGAAAGGAGGGCGGTAACATCCCGCCGCCGCTCTTCCGGGCACCCATGGGCGTGAGCCTGGCGATCGTCGGGATCGCCTTCTCGTTGGCTCTTGCCACCCGGATAAACCTGCGGGAGGCCGTCACGCTGGGCCTTACGGTGACGATGGCTACTGCGTATTGGATGGTTGCCCGACGCAAGCGCAGATGAGTCTCCAGCGCTTCAAGTCCATTTTCGAGGGTATCTCATGATCGACGAGCTCACTCGCGTCCTGCTCCGCCGCCTGGGCGGCATGTGTTTCCTCCTTGCGCTGCTGCCCGGCATCGCGGCCGCACAGGGAACCGGCACCCGCTTTCTCAACCCACGAGGCTTGGTCACGCCCACCGGGTACACTCATGTGGTGGTTGCTCCCGACGGGCGAACGGTCTACATCGCCGGCCAGGTGGCCTTCGATAGCGCCGGAAGGGTCGTTGGCGAGGGTGATTTCGCGGCACAGGCCGAGCAGGTGTTTCGAAACCTGGAGCGCGCACTGCAGAGCGTAGGTGGCTCCATGGCTGACCTGGTCAAGACCACCACCTTCATCACCGATACTAGGCACGTGCCCACCCTGCGCGATGTGCGAGCCCGCTACCTGTCCAAGACCCAGCCACCGGCCAATACCCTGGTGGCGGTTTCCAGCCTGGCCCGCGCCGAGCTGCTGATCGAGATCGAAGGCGTAGCCCTCCTCGGCTCGATCGTGCGGCACTAGG
>DATBSM010000071.1:0-5560 GCA_036559785.1 Gemmatimonadales bacterium | reverse complement strand
GACCTTGGCGAGCGCCAGCAGGATCGTGGTAGCGGTAAGAATGAACGCGGTGACCGAAAAACTGGCGACGATCAGCGGCAGGACGGTGTGGGGAACGGTGATATGCTCCTCGCCGATCCAGGCGAGGAGGAATGATTCGCCATAGGCGGTCACCGCGACCGCCAGCGGCAGACTGATCGCCATGACGACCTTGGTTCCCCGGAGCAGGAGTTGGCGCAGCCGGGCCCGGTCGTCGCGGGCGTCGTAGGCGGACGACAGCGGGAAGAACGTATCGGTGAGCGGGGTGATGGCCAGAAAGATCACCGCGGAAACGGCGCAGATCAGCGAGTAGGGTGTCAGCAGCGAGACGGAGAGGATCATCGGGATCAGCAGCTTCTCCACCTCCGCCCCGCCTTCGGCCAGGATCTCATTGAGGGAGGTCCAGGTGCTGTACCCGGAGATCCGGCTCAGGTGGGGCCCACCGATCCGCCCCAGGCTCAGGCGGATCTCCGGACAGAGCCGTCGCATGAACAGCGCGAACAAAAGAGCAGCGAGGAGAGTGGCCCCGATTTCGATGGTGACCAGCGCCAGGATCCCGTAGCCTGCCTCGAGACCGGCTACGATGGCCAGCGCCGCCAGAATTGACACCGCCATCGACACCCCGCTCAGCACGTCGAAGCGCTGGCGGCCCTCGAAGACCGCGCCGAGCACCGAGCAGGGAAACGCAAACAGCAGGTCGACGCCGATCAGGACCGTTGCCAGCCGCAGCTCCGGAATACGCTCCGGCGGTACGCTGAAGGCATGGGGCACGACCAGGTACGCGATGGCTACGCTGAGTACCAGAGCCGCGACACCAGCCGCCAGTAACACACTCGTCGTGGTCGCGATCAGGCCGTTGACCGTCCGCCAGTCCCGCCGCTCGCCGCTTTCGGCGACGTACTTCACCAACGCGTTATGGAACCCGAGATCGAGGAAGCGGAGGTAGAAGAGAATGGCCTTGAGCAGGACCCAGATGCCGTAACCCACCTCGCCCAGATGCCCCACCACGATCGGCGTGAGCAGGAAGTACACGACCAGGCTGGTGCCGGCCTGGAGGTAGTTCCATGAGATGTTCCGGGAGAGCTCCCGCGAGTTCGACACGTATGAAGGGCTCCGCAGCTGGTCCGATTCGTCGCGCGAGCCCCCCTGAAGCGCAAAAAGAGCGCCATCCACGGCGCCCGGGTCGATGCGTTTAACCTGCTTGTTTCCAATGTCTTACGGTGGCTCACGGACCGGATCTGGCTGGGCGGACGAGCCGGCCGCGAGGTAGCGGGCAAATTGCCCCTCATGTACTCTTGCGCTTCTTCCATGAAGGGATACTCTCCTCGGGTCAAACCTTTTTGGAGAGTCTCCCATGATTCACTCGCCTTCCCTTCAGGTGGCGGTCGGCACCCTCGCTATCGCCGCCTTCGTAGCGCTCGCCTGCTCCGACGGACCGACCTCGTCGGCTCCGGGCGTATCCATGGAATCGCGCCAGGCATCCCCGGCGCCAACCCTTACCCCGCAGACGAGCGGCACTAGCCAGCGTTTCTTTGCGGTCAGTCCAGTCAGCTCGAAGGTGGTATGGGCCAGCGCGGCCGGCGGGACGTTCGCCCGGACCACCAATGGCGGCCGCACCTGGACCTCCCAAGTGGTGCCCGGCGCGGAAGCCCTCCAGTTCCGCGATGTCGAGGGAGTGAGCGAGAAGGTCGCCTACCTGCTCTCAGCTGGTGAAGGCCCAAGTAACCGGATCTACAAGACCGAGGACGGCGGGCGCACTTGGGACCTGCAGTTCCAGGCCGGGGCCGACCCCAGGTTTTTCTATGATTGCTTCGATTTCTGGACCCCCATCAAGGGCATCACCTTCGCCGACGGGGTGGATGGCCGCTTCCCGGTCATCAAGACCACCGACGGAGAAAACTGGCGAGACATCGGCGACCAGCTTCCGGCCGCTCAAGCGGGCGAAGCCGGGTTCGCGGCCAGCGGGACCTGCATCAAAACCCAGGGCGGGAAGAGAGCATGGATTGGAACCGGGGGCGGGGCGAAGGCCAGGATCCTCGCCACCACCAACGGAGGCAGCAGCTGGACCTCCCACGACGTACCGATCCTGCAGGGCACCCCTGTATCGGGCGTAGTGAGCGTGGATTTTCGCGATCCCCATAACGGTATTCTCGGCGGCGGAGACATCGTGGCCAGCACCGTCCCCCAGAATAACGTTGCCCGGTCCTCCGACGGCGGTCAAACCTGGATCCTGGCTACCTCGACTCCCTTTCCTGGCGCGGTATACGGCTTGAGCTACGTGCCGAGCCTTAAGCGGACCGTGGTGGCAACCGGACCCAGCGGCGCTGCCTGGTCGTCCAATGAGGGCGATACCTGGTCGCTGCTGCCCGGCGCCTCGAACTTCTGGGCCGTGGGCTTCGCGAACGAGGGCACCGGCTGGCTGGTCGGCGGAAACGGCACCATCCTCAAGATCGAATTCGCCCACGGCAACGGCGGCGGCGAGAACCACGCCAACTAGCGCAGCATCGACCAACTACTCCCCTTTCATCCGCCGCATGTCGGCCAGCAATGCGGCGGGTGAGACGGGGCCTCCCAGAAAATCCTCGATCACCTGCCGGGTAGGCCGCTCCAACCCAAAGCGGTAGAGGCGGGGCGCCACCCACGAGTACCAGCTCGAGTCCCCGGTGAGGAATGGGCCGTGGACCTCGCGGGTACGGGCCCGGATCGCCGCGATCAGAATAGACCCGGCGGCGTAGTTCATCATGTACCCCGGTGAGTCCACCAGCTGACCGCGCATGGCCCACCAGGAGATCTCCGGGTGCGGGCGAATGCGCAAGTAGTCTCGAGTGAGCGTGGTCCATACCTGGTTCGGGTCGGCGGCCGGGTCTCGCTGCATCCGCATCTCGAAGAGGGCCCAGGCCACGTCCAGGACGATGCCACCATACCGGCTCCTGAGGCCGTCGGCCAGCGGGACCGAGTCTCCCAGCCAGTGCTGCTGCCAGGCGGGCTCGTACACGTCCAGGGCGACGAAATCGGCGACCGCCTCGGTGAACGGATCGCTGTCGGGCCAGTCGGTGAAGGCCGGCCGGCTCCGGATCGCCGCGATGTGCACCGCGTGGCCGGTCTCGTGCAGCAGCTCGTTCAGGTTGTCCAGGCCGCCGGTGCGGTAGGTGGCGAACACCCAGGGCTGGCCCGGCCGCCAGCCGCCGTTGATGAATCGCGGGCGGGCTCCGAAGGTGCTGTAGGCAACCGGAGTCTTAGCCTCGCGAGGGGCCAGGTCATACTGCACGTCGAGCGCCCGGGGATCCGCACCGAGCGACCGGTAGACTTCCCGATTCAGGGTGCTCAGCCGCTCCAGCGAGACCCGGAGGCCCAAGGCCCGGCTGGTAAGGCCGGTCCGGTAGAACCAGTCCCACGGCTCGATCACCGAATCGGGATTAACCTCCCGCCATGTCTCCAGGATTTGGAGCAGCCAGCGCTCGAGCGAGTCGGGTGGCACCCCCGAGGCCCGCGCCTGCTCCGCCGCGGGCGGCTCGGCGTTGCCCCGATCCTTGACCTCGCGGGCGATCAACAGCCGGTAAGGGCTCCCCGGCTGGTTGTCGCGGTTTACGCTCCGCCATACCGGTTGGAGGCGAAGAAAGAGCTTCCGTCGGAGGTCCGGGCCCTCGGTGCGACCGAGCGCTCCGAAGATGGAGAGCCGATCCGTCGTATCGCCTTCCGCCATCAGGTGGGACTGGGCCCACCCGTAGCAGGCGTAGATCCGTTTTCGCAGCGAATCCAGCCCGCTGGGTGCAGCAGCCACCGTGCGGGGGTCGTAATCGCAGGCCGGCTCCCTCTCCGGCGCTCTCTCCGCCGAGGCGAGCGGGGCAGCGACCGGCCCCAGCTCGCGCGCGAGCGCGCGGCGCATGATGCCGAGTGCCCGGGCGTCCTGCTCGGGCAGACCGGCCGAGTCGATCGTAGCGAGCCTTTTCACCAGATCGTCGCGCAGAGCGTTGTGGCTGAGGACGAGCGCTGCGAAGGGCTTGGCACCGGCACCGCCTGCTTCGAGTGTGACGTCAATCCGGTCACGGATGCTTCTGAGGTCGGCGTAGAGCGACTCCGCCACGCCGAGCTCTGCCGGCGCGGGACCGGGCACGGGCGCCGGCGAGGAACAGGCCGCCAATGCTGCTGCAATGCCCAGGGTGAGCGTGAGCGGGTGGATGGCATTCATGTAGAAAAAATAGCGCCGGCGAATGCCGGCGCTATTCAGTTATTGTTGATAAAAGGGTCAGCCGCTCAGACAGCCACCCGGTTGACGCGGGCTTCGGCGATCCGGGTCAGCTTCAGATCGGTTGCCTTCTCCTCTTCCAGCGTCTGACGGAGCACACTGGCGCAGTCATCCCGACCAAGCTGGCGGGCCCACGCGATCAAGGTGCCGTAGCGGGTAATCTCGTAGTGCTCTACCGCCTGCGCCGACGCCAATGCGGCAGCATCGAGCACTTCGGGGTCGCTCGCGTCTCCCATGATCTCGTTGGCTTCCTCGATGATCCCATCGATGGCCGGGCAGGTAACAGCCTTGGGGGTCTCGCCGTGCATCTGGAAGACCTGCTCCAGCCGTTTGACCTGGTTTTTGGTTTCAGCCAGATGAGCCTGGAAGCCCTGCTTGAGCTGCGGATCGGTCACCTTCTCGATCATCCCGGGCAACGCCTTCGTGATCTTCTGCTCGGCGTAGTAGATGTCCTGCAGGGTGTGGACGAAGAGATCGTCCAGGGTCTTGATCGGTTTTGACAGTAAACTCATGGTATGACTCCCTAATAAAGGTCGTTGCCGTCTCATGCTCAGGACGGCAAGGTGGGTGATTAGGAAGGTGCACAGTGCCATGAATGAGGTAATGGAACTGTGACCTTCGTCACGGCAACTCCTCGATCGGCCCGTTCACACGGGCGATGACAGCCGTCACCCGCCTGCCTGGCGAAGCAGTTATGATCGGGAAGGCCTCGGCAACATCTGCTCGTTCCACCGGCGAAACTCCTCCCGCAAGGCTGCCAGCGTCCCGGGCTGGTAAATGTCCAGATTGGATCGTTCCCCAGGATCGTTCGGGATGTCGTACAGCATATCATCGTCGCCGGTTCTCAGATATTTCCAGCGGCCCCGACGAGCCGCGTCCTGCGCGCGGGTGCGCCAGAAGAGCGCGCGGTCGAACTGCGCCCGCTTTCCCAAACACAGCTGGGTGAGATCGATGCCATCGAGCGGGTAGGCTGGATCGGGAGCCGCACCGGCGAGCCCGACCATGGTGGCGGTCCAGTCCATGGTGATGACGCTTTGATCTGTCGTGCGCCCGGCCGGCACCCTGCCGGGCCAGCGGACGATCGCAGGCACCCGGATTCCGCCCTCCTGGAGCGAGGTCTTGCCGTCGCTCGCCGGCCAGTTGTAGGAGTAGCGCTCGCCGCCGTTGTCGCTGGTGAACACCACGACGGTGTCGCGACTCTGGCCCGCATCCTCGAGGGCCCGGAGCAGGCGGCCGACGCCCTCATCCAGCCGCTGCACCATGGCGGTAAAGACCCGGAGCGAGCCACCGTCGGCA
>DATBSM010000070.1:0-4486 GCA_036559785.1 Gemmatimonadales bacterium | reverse complement strand
GGCCGATGCTGCGCTCAGCCCGGACGTGGGGGAGCGGAAAGCACCTGGCTCTCCCGTGGCGGGGCGCGCCAACGTGCTGGTGTTTCCCGACCTCGATTCCGGCAACATCGCCTACAAGCTGGTTCAACGCCTGGCGGGGGCTGTGGCCATCGGTCCGATTCTGCAGGGGCTGGCCTGCCCTATGGCCGACCTGTCGCGGGGGGCCACCTCCGATGATATTGTCGAGGTGGCGGCGATGGTCGCTCTGCAATCCAATGGTACTCGTTGAGGGAGTGATTCATGGGCTTCAGTCAGACCAAAGGCTCTAACGCGGTGGTTGTGGTACAGGTGGAGGGGCAGCTCGTCGTGGGCAATCGACACGAGCTCAAGGAGCTGGTGCAGGCCGCGCTGGACAAGGGTGAGCGTCGTCTGTTGGTCGACTTTTCCCGCACCGGGTACATCGACTCCTCCGGCCTCGGGGCTCTGGTCTCGATCTCCAAACGAATTCGCGAGATGGGCGGTGAGCTCCGGCTCTCCGGTCTCAACGACGATCTCCGCTCGCTGTTCGAGCTGACGAAGCTCGACACACTATTCGCCATCACCGAGACGCCTGAGCAGGCCCTCACCAGCTTCTAGCCTGACCCCATGACCTCGCCGCTCCGCCTCTGCGTCCGCCGGACCTCGGCCTCGGAGACCCGCGGGTCGGCGACCCTCGTCACCCTGCGCCTGCCCAGCGACGTAAACTGCATCGAAGAGGCCGTCGAGCTCGTCACCCGCCATTGCCTGGCCGGTCATGACGCCACCAAGACGATTCGGTTCCGGCTTCGAGTGGTGCTCTCCGAGGCGCTGAGCAACGCCATCATGCGCGGCAACGGCGAGGATCACACCAAGTGGGTCGAGGTGCGAGCCGAGCTGGTCCCCGAGGCGATCCGGGTCTCGGTCACCGATGAAGGACCGGGGTTCAATCCGGGAGCCGTACCCGAACCGCTCAAGCCGGAGCAGCTCGACGAGGCCGGTGGACGTGGCCTTTATCTTATCCGCAAGCTCGTGGACGCGGTCCAATTCAACGAGCAAGGGAACTCCATCTGCATGATACTGCGCCGCCGGTAGGCCGGCTCGACCACCTGCTCGACAATCTCGGAGCCCTCGTCCAAGGACGGGTGCGCCTGTGGCACTCGGACGGTTCCGCGATGCACCTTGCCGCGGGAGAAGACCCGGGCTGGTCGGTCGCGCGGCCTGCGCGCCCTGGGCTGTCGCCCACACCCGGCGGCGTGGCCTGGCTCGAGCCAGTCACCGGCGCGGTCGGCTTGTGGCTGGAGGTGGCCGGACAGGACCAGAACGATCTGCGGGACGCCGCGCCCAGGATGCTGTCGCTGGTGTCCGCGTTGCTGGAGTCGGAGCGTCAGCGTGCTCACGTCGCAGAAGAGCTGGCCGGCCGCTACGAGGAAATCGAGCTGCTGTACGCGATCAGCGAGATACTGGGCCGGACCGTTCGGCTGGAGGAGGCCGCTCAGATCATCGTGCGGGAGGTCAGCGCGGTGGTTGGTGCGCGCCGTGCTTCGATCATGGTGTTCGACGAAACCACCGACACGCTCCACACCGTCGCTGCGCGCGGCTTCACCCCGGAAGGGTTGAGCCCGGTGCCGGTGGAGGACGACTGCTCGATCGCGGCCCGGGTCTACCGCGAGCAGCGAACGGTCACCTTCGATCCGGAGGATCCGGACTCGGTCCCATCCGATTGCGGGGAAGCCCGGGGTTACCGGGGGGACTCCTTCCTCAGCGTGCCGATTACCTACGCCACCCCTGGTACCGAGATTCGCTGCGTCGGGGTCATGAACCTGACCGACCGAATCGGGGGTGACCGCTTTACCCAGGACGACCGGAAGCTGGTTGGCGCCGTGGCCAACCAGATCGGTGCCGCGGTGGAGAACGCCCGGCTGATCGAACGGGATGCCCAGCAGCAGCGATTGCAGCGAGAGCTGGAACTGGCCCACGATCTCCAGCTCAAGCTTCTGCCGTCACCGGCGGTGCTCCATGGCGACGCCGAGGTGGCCGCCCGATGCCTGCCTGCGGACTCGGTAGGCGGTGACTTCTATACCTTCAGCCGCCTGGGCCGGGGCAAGGTGGGAGTGATGTTGGGCGACGTGTCCTCGCACGGATTCTCGGCCGCGCTGGTCATGGCGCTGGTCATGTCTGCGGCGGGCATCCACGCGGCCACCTCGACGACTCCTGACGAAACGCTCGCCGCGCTGCTCGATAGCTTGTCCACCGAGCTGGGCCGGACCGAGATGCACTTTAGTGTGTTCTACGGCATGCTCGATCCGATCGCCCGGGAACTGATCTACGCCAGCGCCGGCCATCCGCATGCGTTCCGGGTGCCTGATGCCGGGCCCCCCGAACGGCTCGAGGCTACCGCACCCCCGCTCGGGCTCGCCACAGCGGGAAGCATTCAACGACGGCAGGTGCCCTGGTCGTTTGGTGATGATCTCCTGGTGCTCTGGACCGATGGGTTGGTGGATGCACGCAACGAATCGGGCGAACCGTTCGGAGAGCAGCGCCTGCTGGACTGCGTCGGCAAGCTTCGCCGGCAATCTCCCGAAAGGATTGTGAGCGAGGTGTTGAAGGACGCTGAGGCGTTCGGCTCCCGTCCCACCGACGACCGCACGCTCCTGGTTCTTCGGATCTAGTTGTGGCGCACGCCAAGCGCCGCCTGGGACAGCATTTTCTCACCGACCCCAGGCTGCTGGCTCGAATCGCCGACGCGCTCGAGGCAGGTCCCCACGATGTCGTCCTGGAGGTGGGCCCTGGCATGGGAGGGCTGACGGCGCCGCTCCTCGAGCGCTCCGGCCGGGTCATTGCCATCGAGAAGGATCGGGACCTGATCCCGGCGCTCAAGTCGCGGTTCCCCAGCCTGCATCTGGTCGAGGGCGACGCGCTCGAGCTCGATTGGCACACCCTCCCGCAGTTGGGCGAGACCGGCCTCCTCGTCACCGGTAACATTCCCTACAACATCACTTCTCCCCTCATAGACAAGGCGCTGCTGCCGCCGCGGCCCCGCCGCATCGTGTTTCTGGTACAAAAGGAGGTGGCCGACCGGGTCATCGCCGCTCCTGGCACCCCCGAGTACGGGGCGCTTACGATCGGAGTACAGGCCGTGGCTCGTGCGGAACGGTTGTTCACCGTCTCGGCCGGGGCGTTCAAGCCTCGGCCAAAGGTGGATTCCGCAGTCCTTCGTCTCACGCCGCGGGACCGGCCCCTCATCTCCGATGACCAGCGGGAAAGCTTCCGGGTTCTGGTGGTCGGTCTCTTCGGATTCCGCCGGAAGCAGATGCTCCGCGGAATCCGGGAATTCACCGGGTGGGATGCCTCACGCGCAGGTGCGCTGTTGGCCGGTGCCGGCATCCCTGAGACGGTACGCCCTGAGGTGTTGAGTCCCGCGGAATTTGTGCAGCTCTATCGGGCGCTCGTTGACGGGGGGTGGAGCATGCGGTAGCTTTGTGAAACATTTCACATAAATCAGGGTGAATGCGCAAAGTCGCCGAGTCCACAGTTCGCCGCCTCTCGCTCTACCTCCGTTTTCTTGAAGAATTCGAGGGACAAGGCATCGACACCGTCAGCTCCGGTGCCCTGGCTTCTCGGGGCGGCACCACCTCGGCGCAGGTGCGGAAGGACCTCTCGTTCTTCGGTTCCTTTGGCAAGCGGGGACTGGGCTATCCCGTGCCGGAGCTCGCCGACCGGATGCGGGAGATTCTGGGGCTCAAGCGCCGCTACCGGGTGGGCATGATCGGGGCGGGGAAGATCGGCAGCGCGTTGGTGCAGTACCGCGGATTCAAGCAGCGCGGGTTCGACATCGTGGCCATCTTCGACAGCGATGCCTCCAAGATTGGGAGCCAGTGGAACGGCCTGACGGTGCAGGACATTGCCATGCTGGAGAAGGAGGCCACTCGTCAGCCACTCGACATGGCGGTGCTGGTGATTCCCGGCGATGTGGCGCAGGCGGTGACGGATCGGCTCGTCGCGCTCCGGGTGAAGGCCATCCTCAACTTCGCGCCGGTCCAGCTCGCGGTCCCCGATGACGTGGTGGTCAAGACGGTGAACCTGGCGCTCGAGCTGGAAACGTTGAGCTACGCGTTGGCCAACAGGTAGGGAAGGCCGTCCTTCCCGTCTTTCCCGTCCTTCCACTAGTTTCTGGTATGTCCGTTCATGTCACCTCTGAAATCGGTGGGTTGCAGTCCGTGCTGGTGCACACGCCGGGGCGCGAGCTCGAGGCGGTGACGCCGGGCAATCGGGCCGACTATCTCTACGACGACATCATCGATCTGGAGATCGCGCAGCGGGAGCACCGTCAGTTTGTCTCGGTGCTCAAGCGTTTTGCGCGGGTGCTACAGGTGCGCGACCTGCTCGGCGAGATCCTGCAGCAGCCGGACGCGCGCGACTACCTCATCACCAAGACGATGGATGTGGTGCCCTCGGATGCACTGGCACAGCGCCTCACCGGGCTGCCGGC
>DATBSM010000069.1:0-3727 GCA_036559785.1 Gemmatimonadales bacterium | reverse complement strand
CCCTTCTGAGTGGCGGCGAGAGTCTGGAACTGCAGCGGACCGAAATCGAAGACGGCATTGACGCCGAAGTTGTTGGAGGGGACCGCGGCCGTGATGAAGCGGGAGGGCGGAGGCTGGAAGAGGACGGTGCCGACATCCACCCGGCGTACGACCTCGTCCTGGAGGCCCTCGTAGTAGATCTGGACGTCGTTGTTGCCGGCGTACTCCCGCTCGGTATCGAAGTCCACGTTCACGTGGACCCGCTGGCCCAGCAACCCGGTGGACCGGATGTTGACCTGGTTATCGAGAGACGGCGCCTTGAAGCTGCCGCGACAGCCCGAGGAGGGATCGAGCGAAAGCGATGAACTGCACTGCTCCTCCCGGGTGCGGTCGGTTCGGATCTCGAGGCGGGCTGTTCCGTCCAGCTGCAGGTCGGCGTACTTGGTCGGAACTCCGAACAACGTCTTGCGCTCCACCCCCTCCTCTTCGCCCAGCTCCACTTCGGTAACGGGGACGCGGTACAGCAGAACGAGCCGCTGGGCCATGGCCCGCTCGGCGCGGTCCCTGGCCATCGACGCGGCGACGGCGCTGTCGAACGCCGCGACATACGCTGCGGCCGGGAGTCTCGGCGCCCCCATCCAGGGAGCCCTGAGCACGGCCGGCTGCTGCAGCGAGAGCGGCGGCTGGTCGAATCGGAGGTGAACCCCCGGAGCCGTCGAGTCCGACTGTGCGGCGAGAACCCGGGGCAGCGCGAGAACGCAGCCCAGGGCGACCAGGTACCGTATCACTCTATAGGTTCGGGGCGAAGCTGGGTGAAAGTGGATCGGACCAATATAGTGGTCCCAACAAACGCTTACAACCGATTAAGTTAGCTGTCGTGAAGCTGATCAGTCGCTACCTCCTCCGGCAGTTGGCGGCCCCGTTTTTCTTCGGCCTGACGGCGCTCACCAGCCTGATGCTGTTGAGCCAGATCGCGAAGAAATTCGGGTCCCTCGTGGGCAAGGGTCTGCCCTGGACCGTCATCGCCGAGGTGTTCGCCCTGAGCATCCCGTTCATCGTTGCGATGACCCTGCCCATGGCCGTGCTCGTCGCCGTGCTGTACGCCTTCAGCCACCTGGCTGCGGACAACGAGATCACGGCCATGCGGGCCAGCGGGATCAGCGTCTACCAGGTCCTGCTGCCGGTGCTCTTCTGGGGCGTCTTCATGGCGACCTTCAACTTCCTCTTCGTGGATCAGGTCCTGCCCCGGAGCAACGCCAGGCTGCGGACCCTGCTGATCGACATCGGCCGGAAGAAGCCCACGTTCGAGCTGCGGGAGCAGGTCATCAACGAGGTGCCGCCCTCCTCCTATTTCCTCCGGGCGAACCGGATCGACGCCAACACCGGCCACCTGCGGGAAGTGACGATCTACGACGTCGGGAGCGACGCCAGCCGCCGGGTGATCTATGCCGACAGCGGGCTCATGGCGTATGCCGAGGGGCAGACCGACCTCAGCCTGCGACTGTTCGATGGGAGCATCCACTCCTACAGACCCGCCGAGCCCCTGGCTTTCCAACTGACCTATTTCAAGGTCAACGACATCCGGGTGAAGAACGTCTTCGACGAGCTCGAGCGGAACACCAATGAGGCGGTGCGGGGCGACCGGGAGATGAGCACCTGCGAGATGCTCGATGTGATCCGGGAATCCAAGCGGGAGCGGCGCGAGGCCGTTCGGGACCGCTCGGAGCTGCTGCGGAACGACCTCCGCGCCCTGCTGGCCCTGCCCCAGCTACCCCCGCCGGAATCGGTCGAGCCGGATCAGGCCCTCCCGCCCTACTGCCGCTGGATGGAGTCGGTACAGGAGCTCGTCCTACCCAAGACGGCCAGCGCCCAAACCCCCACACAGGGGCGAGGTCAGGGGCAGGACACCACCGCCCGGAAGCCCGCCACCAAGGGCAGGCCGGCGCCACAGGCCAGACCCGGGCTCCCAGCCCCGCAGGCTCCCGGGGGCCGGCTCGTCCGGCCCGGGACGCCGGGCCGGCGGGCTGCCCCGGGCCAGGCCCCGGCCCCAGGAAGGGTGTCCTCCCAGGCCCCCCGTCCCGCCGCCCTGGCGGACCGGCCGCCCCTGTCGAATTGGTCCCTGACCGCCACCGCCGTCGACCGGGCCCAGGATTCCGATCGCCGCGCGGCCCGGTTCGCGGTCGAGGTCCACAAGAAGTACTCCATCAGCTTCGCCTGCATCTCCTTCGTCATCGTGGGGATCGTGATGGCTGTCCGGTTCCCCCGCGGCGGCATCGGGCTGGTCATCGGTGGTGCGCTGCTGATGTTCTCGGTCCACTACGTCGGCCTCACGGTGGGTGAGAGCCTCGCCGACCGGGGCCGCATGTCGCCCTGGCTCGCCATGTGGATGCCGAACATCGTCCTCACGACGCTGGGCATCATCGGCCTGATCTTCGTGAGCCGGGAGTCGGGCTCGACCCGCGGCGGCGACTGGCAGGAAGTCCTGGAAGGGATCCGGCACCTCTGGCGGCGAGTGCTGAGGCGGGCGTGAAGATCCCGATGCCGAGCACGCTCGACCGCTACGTCGTGGCGAACTGGGTGCGCATCTTCGTGCTCACCTCGCTCGGCTTCCCCATCGTCTCCATCGTCATCAATCTCACCGATTCGCTGAACAAGCTGCTGGACCGCGGCCTCACGACCCGGGAGATCGCGTTCAGCTACATCTATTCGGTCCCGGAGAACATGTTCCTGGTAATGCCGGCGGCGGTGCTGTTCGCCACGGTGTTCACCATCGGCGCCATGGGTCGGTACTCCGAGCTCACCGCGGCCAAGGCGAGCGGCCTCAGCTTCCATCGGGTGGTGCTTCCGATCGTGGTGCTGTCGGTGGTGGCCTCGGGGCTCACGTTCATGGTGGGCGAGCTCGCGCCGGGCGCCACCGCGAGGCAGCAGGAGCTGCAGAAGGCCCGCCAGGTACGCCCCACCCGCTCGCGGTTCAACTTCGTCTACCGGGGAGACCAGGGCTGGGTCTACACCATCCGGTCGCTCGACGTGCAAACCCGCCAGCTCAAGCAGCTCCTTTTCGAGCGGGAAGGGGCCGGACTCTCCTATCCCGCCCTCGTCATCACGGCGGACAGCGCCAGCTACAGCGACTCCCTGCGCGCGTGGCGCCTCCGGAACGGCGCGAGCCGGGTGATCGCGGGACCTGGAACCCAGGCCACGTTCGAATTCCGGACGTTGCGACTCCGGGCACTCACCCAGGCGCCGGCGGACCTGCTGGCGGAGCCGAAGGCGCCGGACGAGATGCGGTTCGCCGAGCTGCGGCGCTACATCGACGCGCTGCACCGGTCGGGGAGCGACGTCAACAAGCTCGCGGTGGAGCTCCAGCTCAAGCTCGCGATCCCGGTCACCTGTCTGATCATCGCGCTTTTCGGCGCGCCGCTCGCGATCACCAATCCCCGCGCGGGGGCGGCGGTCGGCATCGCCATCAGCCTGGGCACGACAATACTGTTTCTGCTGATCACCCAGATCACCAAGGCGGTCGGCGCGGGCGGGGTCATCGATCCGCTGATCGCCGCGTGGTTTCCGAACCTGCTGTTTCTGCTGGCGGGACTGGTGCTGATGGCGCGGGTGAGGACCTAGGGCGGCGCTGCGGCGCTATATTTCTTCGCCATATGACCACCCCACGCCCAGTCATCGTCGGCACTGGCATCGCCGGGCTGTGGACGGCGTGGAGACTGGCCTCGGAGGGCCGGGCGGCGGTGGTGGTCAC
>DATBSM010000068.1:0-16666 GCA_036559785.1 Gemmatimonadales bacterium | reverse complement strand
TCATTCGACACTGGGTCGAGCTGAACTCCCCTCCACGGCCCGGGTGGGGAGCGATTCCGCTCGACCTGCTCGACTCTGACGGTGGCGCCTCCAGCGCAGGCCGGGCCCTCTACCTCACTCCTCCGGCATCCGCGGCGTTCGGTGTCATCAGCGACATGGACGACACGGTGCTCCAGTCCCACGTCACCGACTTCATCCGCGCGGCGCGCATGGTGCTGCTGGAGAACGCGCGCACCCGGCTGCCATTTCCCGGCGTGGCGGCGTTCTATCGCGCTCTACAGGAGGGGGGCACCGGCGGGGCAGGGAATCCCATCTTCTACGTGTCGAGCAGTCCCTGGAATCTCTACGATGTGATCGAAGAGTTCCTGGAGGCGCAGCAGATCCCGGCCGGACCGCTGCTACTCCGCGATTGGGACCTCGGTCCCTCGGTATTTGGGAACGCCGCCTACAAGGCCGGTGTCATTCGCGAGATCCTCACGACGTACCCCTCACTCCCGTTCATTCTGGTGGGTGACAGTGGCGAGGAGGACCCTGAGATTTACGCTGACATCGTCGCCACTCATCCGGGCCGGATCCTGGCGATGTACATCCGGAATGTGCGGCAAGACCCGGAGGGCTCGCCCGTCATTCGAGAGCTGGCCGAACGAGTGTCCCGCGCTGGCTCGGCCTTGGTGCTGGCCGATGACACCCTCGCGGCGGCGCGTCATGCGGCAGCGCACGGCTGGATCCGTGACGCGACGCTGAGCGAGATCGGAGAGGAGAAACGTGCCGATGAAGGGGGCGGTGCCAAGGAGCCGGCACCCGGGGTGGATGAGACGCCGGCCGCTCCCACCCTCGTGGTGGACCAAAACGTGGACGCCAGAGAGTTGGACTGATCGCTTCAGGGGCCGGGGCGGCGGCCGCCGAGGCCGTGCCTGGTCAATTGTCTGCTTGCGCCGCCCGGTGGAGACACCAAATTGCAGAGGCCCCTATGACCCGCCTCCTCGGCCGGCGCGTGATCCCCGGCACCGTCCACCTGCACTACGATCTCCCTTGGAGGGGTGCGCTCCTGACTTCGGGTCTGCTGCTGAGTTGCGTCGCCGGTGGGGAAGGGCCTCAAGGTCCCGGTGATCCCGGTGAAGATCCTGCGCCGGGCCTCCGCGCGGATCTCTTTGCCGGGCCGATCCTGGTGCCGGATCACGTACGGGTGGACTCAATTCTCGAGATGGTGGTGGCGGTCCATAACGGAGGCACCCGGACGGCGGACGCGGGGTGGATCGTGCGGGTCATGCTCTCAGGCGATCCGGTGATCGACTCCGCCGACATTCAAGTGGACCACTTTGTCGCGCCCAGGGAGCTTCCGCCCGGAGGAGAGGATCAGTACCTGCGGCACAAGAAGCTTCGGGCCAGTACGCCGACCGGCGTCTACTACATCGGCTCGATTCTGGACGTGACGAAAAAGGTGCCGGAGACCAGCGAGGACAACAACGTCTTGCGATCTCCCACGACGATTGTCCTCACCGCCAAGGACCAGGCCGCACCACCGAATGACTGACGGGGAGGGCCCGAGAGCCAGAATGCAGTACGCCCGTGAATTCATCGCCGAGCACGAGGTACCACGCGCCAGGGAGCCGATGCTCCAGCATCTGGTCGATACCTATGCCTCGGAGACCAACAAGGTGGGCGCGGTCTGGAGCGAGCTCCGAGATGACCAGCTCGGCTTCCAGCTTCACCCGCGCAGCACCTCGGTCCGGCAGCTCCTGAGACACCAGATACTCTCCGAGGCGCGGTTTTTCGCCGACTTCATCGGGTTCCGGGAGCCGGCGGCGGAGTCTCTGCTGCCACCGGGGGAGGCTCCGCCGGTGCAGTCATATATCGACCGGGTCATCACCCTGGCTCGGGCGAGACTGGTGGCCTTGGCGGCCGGTGACCAGCAGTTCTGGCTGACGGAGGTGCCGTTTTTCGACGTTCGGCGCCAGCGTATCTGGGTATTCTGGCGCCGCGTGCTCCATACGGCACACCATCGAGCCCAGGTGGGCGATTGCCTGCGGCTGCTCAATGCCCGGGTGCCGCCTACCTACGGCCCCACAGCGGATGTCACCTGGTCCGGGGCGGATCCCACCCAGACTCTGGACGCGGTGCGCCGCGCCCAGCGATAATGCAGATCACCGGTGTTCATCTGTTCACGGCCTCGGAAAGAGGAATGACATGTCGGCTGACAAGAAGGAAGGCGCTCTCAAGCCCATAACGCCCGCGCGGGTCGCGGAGGAGCTTAGGAAGCTGGGCAGGCAGCGAAAGGACGGCACACTTGCCGCCGATGAATACGAGCACCGCTTTGCCCGCATGATCGGCGAGCTGCGTGACCGGCGCATCGATGGCAGTCGCGCCGAAATCATGGCCACGCTGAACCCTCTCATGAACGAGGGCATCATACCCCCTGCGGACTGGCAGCGGCTCACCAAGCAGCTGGGCCTCGCGTGACCCTACCTTCCGCCCGAATAATTTCCCGCCGGGGCCTGGGACTCGATGCACCGCAGGTCTCCGCGGTGGGCTACGGCGGGATGCACCTCTCCATTCAGGATCGCCCCCCGGAAGCCCAGGCGGTTCGAGTCGTTCAAGCCGCCTTGGACGCCGGCGTCACGCTGATCGACACCGCGGACGTCTACTGTCTCGACCACCGGGATATCGGCCACAACGAGCGACTGGTGGCGCGCGCCCTCGAGGGCTGGAGGGGCGACCGGGACCAGGTCATCGTCGCGACCAAGGGCGGGGTCACCAGACCCGCGGGCCGCTGGGAGACCGACGGCAGCCCGACCCATCTGCGAGCGGCCTGCGAGCGATCCCTCGCGGCTCTGGGGGCGGAGCGGATCGATCTCTACCAGCTGCATGCACCGGACCCGAAGGTGCCTCTGGCGGAGAGTGTGGGCGCGCTCGCGGAGCTCCAGGGGGAGGGCAAGATCCGTTGGATCGGCCTCTCCAACGTGTCGGTGCCCCAGATCCGGGAGGCCGAGGCCGTGGCCCCGATCACCAGCGTGCAGAACCGCCTGAACCCCTTTTTCCGGGAGGCGCTCGCCGATGGCGTGGTGGAGTATTGTGCCGAGCGTGGGATGGGCTTCCTGGCGTACAGCCCCACAGGAGGAGGGCGACTCAACCACAAGTTGTCGGCGCACCCGGTGCTTCAGCCGATGGCCGGCCGCCTTGGTGTGACTCCCCATGCCCTGGTTCTCGCATGGGTGCTGGCGCGCTCACCGGCGGTGCTGGTCATTCCCAGCGCGCGGACCGTCGAGCACGCGCTCGATAGCATCGGCGCAGCGGAGCTCCATTTGAGCGAAGCCGATCTCTCGACGATCACGGCCGCCGAGTTCTCGAGGGCCTAGTCAAGACCACCGCACCAGCGTAGCCCCTGAGGTAAATCCAGCTCCTACCGCAGCAAATACCACCAGGTCACCCCGCTTGATCCTCCCCTCGTTGAGCATGCCGTCGAGTGCGAGCGGCAGCGTAGCGCCGGTGGTGTTGCCGTACCGGGCAAGCACCGACGCCACCCGCTCGTGCGGGACCCCGAGCCGTTCCGCGGTGGCGTCCAGAATGCGCTGATTGGCCTGGTGGGGAACCACCATGGCGATGTCGGCCGGGGTGAGACCGTTTCGCTCGAGCAGAATCTGGACGCTCTCGACCATGGTTGTGACCGCGAACTTGAATACCGCCCGGCCGTTCTGCTTGAGAAAGTGCTGTCGGGCGTTCACGGTGGCAATGCTCGGCGGCAGGAGGCTCCCGCCCGCGGGCATCATCAGATCGTCGCGCCCGCTGCCATCGACCCGGTGATAGAAATCCAGGACGCCATATCCGGGCTCGGCCCGTTCCAGCAGTGCCGCGCCGGCGCCATCACCGAAGAGCACTGCGGTCGTCCGGTCGAGCGGGTCGATGATCGAGCTCATGAGATCGGCGCCGACGACGACCACACGCTCGTGGGCGCCGCTGGCGACGAGCTGCGCCCCGGTGGTCAGCGCGTAGAGGAAGCCGGAACACGCGGCGGAGAGATCGAAGCCCCAGGTGCCGCGGAGGCCGAGTTGATCCTGGATGAGGCAGGCCGTGGCGGGGAAGAGCATGTCCGGGGTGACGGTGGCAACGAGAATCGCGTCGATATCGTCCGGACCCAGCCCGCGCTTCGCCATCAACCGCCGCACGGCCTCGGCACCCATCCTGGACGTGGTCTCGCCCGGAGCCCCGACTCGACGTTCCCGGATGCCGGTACGGGTGACGATCCATTCATCCGATGAGTCGAGCCGGGCGGCCAGTTCGGCGTTGGTAACAATGCGCTCCGGGACGTACGCGGCGACCGCGGTTATGGCGGCGCGCGTCGGTGGCCCGGGCGTATCTGGCATGCACGAATCTCGTCGAGAACAGGAATCAGGCGCAAGCAGGGACGTTCCTTCGTTCCCTCGTTCCCCTATATTCCCGGCATGCCTTCCGCCACCCGCCGCCGGACCGTAACCGCCACCATCGGTGGCGTTCGGGTCGGGGCCGATCATCCGATCGTCATCCAGTCGATGACCAACACCGACACGGCCGACGTGTCGGCCACGGTCCAACAGGCCGCCGATCTCGCGCGCGCTGGTAGCGAGCTGGTTCGGGTGACGGTCAACAATGAGCCGTCGGCGGCGGCGGTTCCCGCCATCGTCGAGGGGCTGGATCGCCTGGGGGTCGCAGTTCCGATCATCGGCGACTTCCATTACAACGGTCACTTACTGTTGACCAAGTATCCCGACTGCGCGCGCGCCCTGGCCAAGTACCGCATCAATCCCGGGAATGTCGGCGGCAAGCGGCACGACGAGAACTTTCGCGCCATCATCGAGGTGGCCCTGGCTCACGGCAAGCCGGTGCGGATCGGAGTCAACTGGGGTTCTCTCGATCAGAGCCTGCTCACGCAACTGATGGATGCCAACGCACGTCGGTCCGCCCCTCGGGACGCGCGCGATGTGGTCATGGAGGCAATGGTCGAGAGCGCCCTCCAGTCCGCCGCGTTGGCGGAAGCCACCGGGATGGCGCACGACCAGATCGTGCTCAGCGCCAAGGTCTCCGGAGTCCAGGACTTGGTCGAGGTCTATCGCCTCCTCGCTGCACGCTGCGACTACCCCCTTCACCTGGGCCTCACTGAAGCAGGACTCGGTAGCAAGGGCATTATTGCCAGCACCGCGGGTCTCAGCATTCTGCTGCAGGAGGGCATCGGTGACACGATCAGGGTGTCGCTCACCCCGGCGCCCGGCGGAGATCGCAGCGAGGAAGTGCGAGTCGCCCAGCAGGTGCTCCAGTCCCTGGGCCTCCGGAGCTTCACGCCGCAGGTGACCAGCTGTCCCGGCTGCGGCCGCACCACCAGCACTTTCTTTCAGCAGATGGCTCAGGAGATCCAGGATTATCTCCGGGAGAAGATGCCGGTGTGGCGCAGCGAGCGCCCGGGTGTCGAGGACATGAAAGTGGCGGTCATGGGCTGCGTGGTGAACGGTCCGGGAGAGTCGAAGCATGCCGATATCGGGATCTCGCTGCCAGGCACGGCCGAGGACCCCAAGGCCCCGGTATACGTGGACGGGCGTCTGCTGGTTACCCTGCGGGGCGAAGACATCGTCGCTGATTTCCTCGGCATACTCGACGACTACGTGGCCTCCCGGTTTGGAGCCGTCGAGTCGGCGGACAGGTCCTGAGGTCTAGTGCCGCTGTTGGCGCTGGGTCCTGGACTCGAAACGACGCTACGGGACCACCCTCTCGTTGCCCTCGCGGTGTTGTTTGGTGCCGGCCTCGCGACCAGTCTTACGCCCTGCATCTACCCGATGGTTCCGATCACCGCCGGGATCCTCGGTGGTGCCGGGTCGGCTCGGCGCTCGCGCGGGCGCACAGTGCTCCTGACCGCGGTCTATGTCCTGGGTTTGGCACTGGTGTATGCCTCCCTCGGTCTGCTCGCAGGCCTGTCCGGCACCCTCTTCGGGTCGGTAAGCTCCAATCCCTGGGCCCTGTTTTTCATGGGCAATCTGCTCCTGGTGTTTGGATTGGCGCTCCTGGACGTCTTTACCGTGAATGCTCCGGCACGTCTGGCGGCATGGGCCGGCCGCCTGGCCGGCGACTCTGTGGGGGGCGTCTTTGCTCTCGGGGCCACCTCAGGCCTCGTCGCGGCACCCTGCGGGGCCCCGGCGTTCGCCGCGGTGCTGACTTTCGTGAGCACGACGGGAAGCGCGCTGCTAGGCTTCCTGTATCTGTTTGTCTTCTCCATTGGCCTTACGGCGCTTCTGGTGGCCGTCGGCCTGTTCAGCGGCAGTCTGGCCGCTCTCCCGCGGCCCGGGAAGTGGACCCTCTGGATCAAGCGGGCGGGAGGAGTGATCCTGCTGGCAATGGCGGAGTACTACTTCGTGAGGATGGGAAGCGTAGTATGAGACAGATGTTTGTGGCGGCGCTATGTCTGGCCGCGGTGTCAGGGGTGCCTCCGTTGCGAGCCCAGGAATCGGGCATACCGGTTGGGACCACAGCCCCGGTGGTCACGGTTCGCGATCTGGACGGCAAGCCCGTGGACCTGGGCCAGTACATCGGGAAGAAGCCGGTCTTCCTCGAGTTCTGGGCCACGTGGTGCGAACTTTGCGAGGAGCTTTTGCCACGGGTGCGCGCCGCCCAGGCCGCCTACGGGGACCAGGTTGAGTTCTTTGGGGTGAACGTCACCGTCAATCAGTCTCGCGACCGCGTCCGGCGGTACCTGGAAAAGAATCAGCCTCCGTTCAGAACCCTCTACGACGAAGAGGGAACCAGTACCCGGGCATACCAGGCGCCTGCCACCTCCTACGTCGTGATCGTCGACCGGTCAGGAAAAGTCGCCTACACGGGAAGTGGTGGCACCCAGGACCTCGATGGCGTGCTTCGCCGAATCACCCAGAACTGATTCTCCAATAGAACAGGAACCATATTCCATGCGTGTACTCGGACTCGGACTCACCATCGGCGCGCTGATGTTCACCGGCGTACCTCTGGTATCAGCGCAGAACGACACCGCGAAGAAGGTCACGGTCGTGCTCATGGGCGGACCGGAGGTGGGAAAGCGAGCCCCGGACTTCTCCCTTCCGTGGGCCAACCAGGAAGGTGTGGGCCCCGTCGAGTCACCCTATCAGCTGGCTAGCGATCGGGGCCGGACCGTCGTGGTTGCGTTCTATCCCCGGGATTTCACCAAGGGATGCACCGCACAGCTCCAGACGTTCGCCGAGCAGTATGACAGCCTCTTCGGGCCTGATGTCACCGTCGTCGGTATCAGCACCGACTCCGTCACGACCCACAGCCGCTTTGCCGCCAGTCTCAAGCTGCCGTTCCGCCTGCTGAGCGATCCCGAGCAACGGATCTCGAAACAGTACGCCAGCAAGGACAACGGCGGGTATAACCGCCGGACGGTGTACGTGATCGGTCCCGATGGGCGGGTCAAGTATCGAAACATGAAGTTCAACGCGCTCGATCCCCAGGCTTATTCCGAGCTCCGCGCCGCCGTCAAGACCGTCCGCGGCAGCTGACGGCGATGTTCCCGAGATTGTCGGAGTCCCGGCTGAAGCTGGGCCTCGCGGCGGCCGTGTGGTGCGCCGCCCCTGCGCCCCTGGTGGCGCAAGAGCAATCGGACGGTCGGGCAGGGCCAGTGTGGACCCTCGAGGGCCTCAGCCCCGGCCAGTGCGTGCGCTTTCTCGTTGACCCCAGCATCGGCCGGCGGGGCCTCTACGAAAAGATGCGTCTCTTGCCGGCCGGCCAGGATGAGAGCCTGCATCCCGCTCTCCGGAGTGCTATCGAGGGACAGCCCGAGTTCGCTACCTGGATTCCCTCCTCTCTCTGTCTCTTCTACAGTGACGCGGTTAGCCTGAGCGGTCGACGCTTCGGCGGGAAGGGTCCTCGCAAGCGACCGATGATCGGCATCTGGGCCGTCGCCGCCACCGAGCAGGGCAGCGGAGCCCGGCGCGACATCCTGCTGGACTTCGTCGGTGTGGGCAGTGGACTGTCGCAGGCGGCGGCCAACGCAAAGGTGAAGCTCAGCGAAGCTCAGTCGTCGGTGTCGAAGGTACCGGGCAGCGACAATGACCTGTACGAAGTGAAGATCGGAAACACCCGGTTGATATGGAACGGACGCCCCGTGGGCGACAGCACCCAGGTCGAGCAGCCAATCCAGGAGTCCTGGCTGGGGAAGGGAACCAGCGGCACTGTTTGGCGGATCGAGGCAACGTTCAAGCCCGAATGGAGCAGAGCCATGGTCGGCATGCTGAGCATTGAGGGAAAGGACGATCTGGCCAAGGCGCTCAAGGCTTCGCCCATTCGCTTCGTCGGACCGGTGTATCGGGGCGGGGGAGGCCGGCTGCGTTTTTCTCGCTGATCCCGGATTCCGGCTTCCCTATCCTCGCTTCGGCCGGTCGCACCCACACCTCACCTAACTTCTCACCTCTACCCTTCTCCCACCTCAACCGGTTTCCCGCCCGCCACCGTACCCTCGTCGCGCCCCCAGCACTCCCCCTCACCCGCCGTCTCAATCCTCGCTTCTCACCTGTTACGTCGCCCTCTCACTTCTGAACTTTTCCCGAATTTTTTCCGGCCTCGGCGGCTGTTTTCCACCCGGGTTCGTGGGGAAAAGACCCGATGCTAAAATTGGCATGTCGATGATGTTCATAATTCGGCTGTCTGCATAATTACTTTGCCACAAGCGACAGTGTCGCCTTCCTCATATACGCATTCTCATCTAGGAGGTAACTTGATGGGTGACAAATGAGTACCCGGTCCATGTAAAGGAACTTATGCCGTCGACATAATCCATTTTATCACGTTTTACATGCAAATAAGATATGCACTTCCCCGGCTTTTCCACATGTGGAAACAGGCCTAATCCGCCCCCTCCAGGCGGTTTTCACCCAAAGATTCCACGCCCCGACCCACCGCCTATCTTCCGCCATGCCTGATGCACTGACGCGGGGTAGCGGACTCCTTCGGGCCCGCCGGGTCCTCACCATGGTGCCGGGACTCGACGGCGAGAGCCTCTGGTGGGAGAACGGACGGATCCGGGGCGTCGGGTCGGCCTCCGAAATGGAGCGGGCCGCCCCGCGCGGGATCCTGCGGCTGGAGCTTCCCGAGGCACTGGTGACACCGGGCATGGTGGACGGGCATACACACCTGGCGATGTGGGCCTTGAATCGCCGGCGGGTGGAACTGTCGGGCTCACTGAGGCGGGAAGAGGTGATTGCCCGGGTCGCGGCCGCACGCCCGCTCGAGGGCTGGATCGTCGGGCAAGGCTGGGATGCGAATGGCTGGCTGTCGCCCCCGCACCGCCTGGCA
Source organism: Gemmatimonadales bacterium (assembly GCA_036559785.1). Taxonomy (GTDB): domain Bacteria; phylum Gemmatimonadota; class Gemmatimonadetes; order Gemmatimonadales; family GWC2-71-9; genus CAVVWJ01. The sequence goes on along the minus strand of DATBSM010000068.1, from coordinate 7,363 downwards.
CTGGATGGCGTGCAACAGGGACCGGTCTACCTCGATTCCCTGGATGTACACGGCGCGTGGGTAAACAGCGCCGCACTGGCGGCGGCCGGGATCACCCGGGATACTCCCGATCCATTCGGGGGACGCATCGTGCGAGACGCGAATGGGGATCCGACGGGGTTGCTGCTCGAGCGAGCGGTGGAGCTGGTGACACCTTGTCTGCCCGAGCCTTCGGCACGAGTACTCGACGAGGCGCTTCGGGATGCCCAGGCGGAGGCTCATCGGCTGGGGGTCACCGGGATTCATGAGGTCGAAAGCATGGCGGTTCTCGACGCATTCCGCCGGCTGGACGCCGCCGCCGAGTTACGGTTGCGGGTGCTCTTCCATCCGCCGGTGGCTGCGCTCTCCTCCCTCATCGCCGGCGGCGTTCGAAGCGGGCAGGGGTCTGAATGGCTGAGGCTGGGCGGGGTGAAGATGTTCCTCGACGGCAGCCTCGGCAGCCGCACCGCCTGGATGCTGGAGCCCTATGCGGGCACCCGGGACCGGGGCATGCCGATAACTGGTGAGAAGGATGTGCGAGACGCCATGACCGCTGCCGCCGCTGCCGGCATCTCCAGCACTGTGCATGCGATCGGTGATGCGGCGGTACGCCGGGCGCTGGATCTGTTGAGCGTGGTTCCCCGGCTGTCGATTCCGCATCGCATCGAGCACTTCCAGTGCGTAAGTCCGTCGGACCTCAACCGCGCTCCCGGCGCCGGCATCGTTCTCTCCATGCAGCCCGCTCACCTGCTCACCGACATCGAGTTGGTGGAGCGACACTGGGGTGAGCGCGGCCGAGGCGCCTATGCGTTCCGCTCGCTTCTCCAGCGGGGTGCGCGACTGGTGTTCGGGAGCGACGTGCCGGTAGCTTCGTTGGATCCGCGAGTCGGCATTCACGCGGCCCTCGAGCGTAAGGGATTCAACGGTGCGCCTGCCAACGGCTGGAGACCCGAGGAGAAGATCGGCTTCTCCGAGGTGGTCGCCGGTTACACGATGGGTGCCGCTCACGCTGCCGGCGTGGGGCACTGGCGGGGGAGGCTCGCTCCCGGGTTCGACGCCGATCTGGTGGCATGGGCGGTGGACCCCGCGGCCGAGCAGGGGGACGGGGAAGCATTTCTGGGGGGACACGCGGCTCTCACCGTTGTCGGCGGCGATGTAGTGATGCGGGCGTGACCCGTCTCCATTAGACTCCTGCCATGTCACGCAGCGCTATTCGACGCACCAAAATCGTCGCCACCCTTGGTCCCGCATGGGAAGAACCGGCGCGGATGACCGCGCTGCTGGACGCCGGAGTGGACGTCGTTCGCATCAATGCGTCACATGGTACGCCAGAGATTCGCACCCGCTGGATCGGCCAGCTTCGAACCGTGTTGGCCGCACGGCGCACGGCGGCGGCGATCCTGCTCGACCTGCAGGGTCCCCGTATCCGGGTTGGCAACCTCAAGGCACCGATTAAGCTCGAGCCCGGCCAGCGGGTCGTGTTCGCCCCCGAGAGCGTGGCCCAGGACGGAGAGATTCCCACTACATACGATGATTTGTCCAAGGACGTGCGGGTCGGCGCCCGGATCCTGCTCGACGACGGCTTGCTTGCGCTGGAGGTCCGGGGCGTACGGGATGAGCGGGTCGAGGCGGTGGTCCACTACGGCGGCGAGCTCAAGGCCCATAAGGGCATGAACCTGCCCGGCATCGAGGTGAGCGCGCCGGCGCTGACCGACAAGGACATCGAAGACGTCAAGCAGGCCGTGGCGCTCGGGGTCGACTACATCGCGCTCTCTTTCGTCCGCCGGCAGGAGGACATGGAGCAGCTGCGCGCCCTGGTGCCGCGGAGCGTGAAGCTGGTCGCCAAGATCGAGAAGGACACCGCGCTCAAGAATCTGTGCGGAATTCTGGATGCCTCCGACGCCATCATGGTGGCCCGGGGCGATCTCGGCGTGGAGCTCCCGTTCGAGGAAGTTCCCTTGATCCAGAAGAAGATCATCCGCGAGGCAGGCCTGCACGGAAAGCCGGTGATCACCGCTACCCAGATGCTCGAGTCGATGGTCCATGCCCCGCGTCCCACGCGGGCGGAAACATCGGACGTGGCCAATGCCATCCTCGACGGAACCGACGCCGTGATGTTGTCGGCCGAGACCGCCGTGGGCGAGTATCCGCTGGAGGCGGTCCAGGCCATGGACCGGATCGCGAGGGAAATGGAGAGCCAGCGCCAATCCCGCGGGGCAACCATCGACGTGGCCCTTGGGCGGCGATCGGCAGGAGACGACGCACTTAGCCATTCCCGCTCCCCCCAGGCCGGACCGATCAGGACGGAGGACGCCATCGCCGTCGCCGTGTGCGCGGCGGCCGAAATGCTGTCCGCCCCGCTCATCGTCTGCTTCACCAGCAGCGGTTTCACGGCCCGGAAAGTGGCCACCTGTCGTCCCACCGTACCGGTGTTCGCCTGTACCCCCGAGCCGGAAACCTTCCGCCAGCTCGCCCTCGTGTGGGGTGTCACGCCGGCCCTCACCGAGCACTCGACCAACTACGACACCATGCTCGCCGTGGCACGCCAGCAAATTCTCGAACGCCAGCTCGCCCAGCCTGGGGAGCGGCTGGTGGTCACCGCCGGCGTGCCCTTCGACATGCCCGGGACTACCAACCTCCTGAAGGTCGAAGCAGTTTAGGGAATGCGTCTCACGTTTCTGGGTACGGGCACGTCGTTCGGCGTGCCCCAGATCGGGTGTGACTGCCAGGTCTGTCGCTCGACCGACCCGCGAGACAAGCGCACCCGCTCCGGCGCCATCCTCGAGGCCGCGGGATCAACCATCCTGATCGACACGCCTCCCGAGCTCAGACTGCAACTGCTCGCCGGTGGCTTCTCGCGCATCGACGCCGTGGTCTATACCCATGAGCACGCCGACCACGTGAACGGGATAGACGACCTCCGAATCTTCTCGGTTCGCCAGCACCGGCCACTGCCGATCTATGGGCCCTCCGAGACGCTGGACCGGGTTCGTGCCTCGTTCAACTATATCTTCGATGACGCGGTCCGTCCCTACGAGGGAACCTCGAAGCCAAGGCTCAGCCTGCATCCCACCGAGCCCGGCCAGCCGGTAATCATGGCCGGTGTCGAGGTCCTCCCCCTGGCGTTTCAGCACGGGCATCTGCGGGTGTTTGGCTACCGCTTTGGGAGCCTGGCGTATATCACCGATGTCAAAGCCATTCCGGAGACGGCGTTCGACCAGCTTCGCGGGCTCGATGTACTCGTGCTCAATGCGCTTTGGTGGCGGCCGCATCCGACTCATCTGAGCATCTCGGAAGCGGTGGACACCGCCCGGGCGCTGGGCGCGCGGCGGACCTACCTGACCCACCTGACGCACGAGACCGGGCACGCGGAGCTGGAGGCGAAGCTTCCGGCAGGAATTTTTCCGGCGCACGATGGACTGACGGTGGAGGTGGCGTGATCAAGCTTCGCTATGGACGAATGTTCCGTAACGCGCTCGATGGCGAGCACGGACTCGATCGGTCCCGGTTGGCTGAGCTTGCTGGGCGGTTCACCGCGATTCAGGCGGACGTGCGCAGCCGTCGTAAAGTCGGCGAGTACGGGTTTTATCGCCTGGTGGATCAGTCCGCCACGGTGCGTCAGATTCAGGCGTTCGCCGAGGGGGTCGGGCAGGCCTACGACCATGTGCTGGTGCTGGGAATCGGCGGGTCGGCCCTGGGTACGAAGGCGCTGCTCAATGCACTTCGGCGGCCGGCGTGGAATGAGTGGGACGATGAGGGACGGGAGTTCTTTCCCCGGCTCACCGTTCTGGAGAACATCGATCCCACGACGGTTGCCGCCGCCCTCCAGCGAATCGACCCCCGCCGCGTCCTGGTCAACGTGATCAGCAAGTCCGGCGGAACCGCGGAGACGATGGCACAGTACCTTGTAGTCCGCGAGTGGCTGGAGCAGGCACTCGGGTCCGCGGCGTCCCGGCACCTGGTGTTCACCACCGATCCGGATCGCGGTGCCCTGCGCACCATCGCCCAGCGCGAGCATGTCGCCACGCTGGATGTCCCCCCCGAGGTGGGTGGCCGGTTCAGCGTGCTTTCTCCGGTTGGTCTCCTGCCGGCGGCGCTGGTGGGCATCGATGTGGAGGCGTTGCTGGCGGGCGCTCGTGTGGCGGTGGATCGATCCGAATCGGACGATCTGTTGCGGAATCCGGCCGCGCTCTACGGCGCCTTGCATTGGGCGGCCGACACGAGTCTGGCAGCACGGGTGCACATCCTGATGCCGTATACCGACCGGCTTCGCGAGTTCGCCGAGTGGTACCGGCAGCTCTGGGCCGAAAGCCTCGGCAAGCGGGTGGACCGCAAGGGCAAGCCGGTGCAGGTAGGGCCAACGCCGGTCGGCGCGGTCGGTGCCACCGACCAGCACAGCCAGGTGCAGCTCTTTATGGAAGGTCCCTACGATAAGGTGATCACGTTCATGACCGTGGACGATCTCGGCGTCGATCTGCCGATCCCGAGCCGGCCTGGCTCACCTCCGGACCTCGAATACCTGCCCGGCCATACTCTAGGAGAGTTGCTGCGAGCCGAGTACGCGGCGACGTCGGCGGCCCTCGCCGAGATGGGTCGGATGAGCTGCACCTTGAGCCTGCCGGACCTCAGCCCGGCCACGCTGGGGGAGGCCATCATGTTCTTCCAGCTTGCCACCGGATACGCCGGCGCCTGGTACGGCATCGACCCCTTTGATCAGCCCGGGGTGGAGCTTGGCAAGCGCCTGACGTATGCCGCAATGGGGCGGCCCGGCTACCAAAGTGAGTCGGGGAAGGCGCCATCGAGCGACGACGAGGTGTAGTCCCGCAACGCGTTGCGGGCCTACCCTTCCCGGCCTACCTTTGGCAGACCCATGGGCACTGCGTTCAAGAGGATAGACATGCATGGCTGATGCTCTTCAGCAGGTGGTCGATCTGTATGGGGGCGGGGTCACCCTTGTCCCGGGCGGTATCAAGGTGCGCGATCAGGCCAAGCTCCGATCCCCGGCAACCGACCGGCTGGTCTGGCAGGCAGTCTTCGGCACCGGTGACGAGCGCGAGGCGGCCCGCTGGCTGCTCTGGGAGCTGGGCCAGCTTACTGGCGCGCGTCCCGCTTCCATTAATGACCTGTACCTTGCCCGGGGCCGGGGAGAATGTGGTGGGTTTACCGTCCCCGCGATCAACGTTCGCATGATGGCCTACGACACAGCCCGGGCAATTTTCCGAGCCGCCCGCGCGGGGAAGGCGGGAGCCATCATCCTGGAGATCGCCCGCTCGGAGATCGCCTATACCGAGCAGCGGCCGGCGGAGTATGTCTCGGTGTTACTCGCGGCCGCCTTGCGTGAGGGCTACACGCTCCCGCTGTTCATTCAGGGCGACCACTGCCAGGTCAACCACAAGAAGTATCAGGCGGACGCCGCGGGCGAGGTCGGGGAGGTCAAGAAGCTGATTGCCGAGGAGGTCGGCGCGGGATTCTACAACATCGATGTAGACACCTCGACGCTGGTGGATCTGTCCCATGCCTCGTTGCCGGCGCAGCAGCGGCTCAACTACGAGCATGCGGCCGAGATTACCGCATTCATCCGGGACCATGAGCCCGCCGGCGTGACGGTATCGGTGGGCGCCGAGATCGGTGAAGTGGGGATGAAGAACAGCACGGTGGAGGAGCTGCACGCCTTCATGCAGGGCTACAATCGCAGCATCGCCGCCTTGGGCGATTACGACGGTATCAGCAAGATCTCGGTGCAGACCGGCACCTCGCACGGTGGCGTGGTGCTCCCCGACGGCACCATGGCCGACGTCAAGCTGGACCTCCAGGCCCTCGCAGCGTTGTCGAAGGTGGCTCGAGACGAGTACGGCCTTGCCGGGGCGGTGCAGCACGGTGCCAGCACTCTGCCGTCCAACGCCTTCGGCAACTTCCCCCGAATCGAAACCGCCGAGATCCACCTCGCCACCAATTTTCAGAACATGGTCTTTGATCACCCCCGATTGCCGTCTGCCCTCAAAGAACGGGTCCGGAGCTGGCTGGACGAGAACGCGGCCGGGGAGCGGAAGAGCGGGGATACTGAAGAACAGTTTTACTACAAGGCCCGGAAGAAGGCCATTGGTCCTTTCAAGCGGGACTTCTGGTCGCTGCCGGAGGATGTGCGGACCGCCATCGCCGCCGACCTGGAAAAAACTTTTGCATTCCTGTTCGAGCAGCTGAACGTGAACGGAACTCAGGAGCAGGTCAACCGGTTCATTCAGGCCCCCATGCAGCATCACGCGGCACTCAAGCCGGTGCTGGTTGCGGCGGCCGACGACCCCGACGCCGGGGAATAGGGAGGACTGCATGCGAGGCAGACAGGGGAAAGAGATCGTGTACGTCGAGCGAGGCGGAGATACGTCTGCCAAATGGCTCTTCTGGGGGTCGTTGCTCGGTGCCGGGCTCGCGCTGCTTTACGCGCCGACCAGTGGTGAGGAGACCCGGCGAAACCTGCAGCGGAAGCTGTGGAAGCTGCGGGCCATGACGGAGGAGAAGCTGGACGAGCTGACCCAGCAGCTGGGTGGGGCGAAGGACACGCTGGATGGCCTGATGGATGATGAGGACGAGGATCTCGACGAGGATAGCGAGGCTCGCGAGGTCTTCGGCCGGTCGCCGGCCTCCTCGCCCCGGGAAGAGCTCGAGCGGCGGCTGGCAGACGCCCGCGCCCGGCGCCGGTCACCGGCTGACCTCGAGGAACCGCTCGCCTGAACGGGTTTCGATCCGGCGGGTGGTACCGTTCACCCGCCGGTTTCCTCGCCCGCACCCTCCAGGCGGCTGACGAAAACAACATTCCGTTTCTTGCCAGCGCGCTCACGTTTGACGCGCTGCTTGCCGCGGTGCCGTTCATCCTGTTGGTGCTGATCGGACTGACCCACCTGGCCCAGGCGGTCACCCACGGTCCGCCGGTCGATACGGTCCTGCTTTTCCACCGCTTCCTGCCGCCCCATTCGGCGGCATCGGATGGTGACCCGTTTGGGGTCATGGAGCGGCTGTTGACCGGGATCAGCCAGAACCGGGGCCAGCTGTCGCTCTATGCCGCGCCCGCGTTCCTCTGGTTCAGCACCCGCTTGTTTGCCGGCATCCGCACAGCCTTTAACGACATCTACGACGTATCGCTGCGGCCCACCCGCCACCGTGCGTTCATCCTGCTATGGCTCCAGGCGAAGCTGCGCGATACGATCATGGTCATCGGCACCGTCTTCCTGTTTCTGGCCAACACGCTGCTCTCGGCCGGACTCGTGGTCTTGGAGGCTCGAGGAACGGCGAGCGTCCCCCAGCTGGCGTTCTTCGTGTCCACCGTCGGGCGATTGGTGACGGAGCTGCT
>DATBSM010000067.1:0-32440 GCA_036559785.1 Gemmatimonadales bacterium | reverse complement strand
GCGCTCCAGCATTCTCTCGGCCAGCGCCAGGACCATGTCGGGAGCGTTCTGACTCGTGCCGGTGGGGAAGTCCAGGCTCGTAAGCGTAAGGCTCGCCAGATCGGGCCGGGCCGAGCCGGTCAGCTCGAGCACCTCGCTGCGCTGTTCGAACTCTGGAAAGTTCCGGCCGCTGCAACTGACGCAGATAATGGCATCGGAGAAGTGGCTCCGGATGCCGAGAATCATCTCTTCGTAGATTTCGCCCCGATATGTCGGCGTGCCGTCGAGCTCACGGGCGTGCAGGTGCACGATAGCGACGCCGAGCTCCAGGGCTCTGCAGGCGTCTTCGATCACCTCGACGGGAGTGATCGGCACGTGGGGCGTCATTTCCTTCGTCGGGATCATCCCGGTGGGACAGAAGTTGACGATCAGCTCGGGATAGGGCGTCAACGGATGCGGCAAGGGGTTCGACCGCCCCAGGGCGCGTTTCATGAGTCCTCCGACAGTGTGGCGGGCAAGGAGTGAGGGCAGCGGGGCGGAATCATTGGAGCGGCTCTACGACCCGGAACTTGGCTCGCGGGCCGGTGGGAAGGCGGTCGACAAACTCCACATCGGCGTCTAGAAACGGGGCCACGTCGAACCGAAGTGCGGTCCGCATCTGATCGGCAATCGCCTCTCGGTTCGCGGCCGCCTCGAGAATGGCGCGTACTCTGACACGGGCCGGATCCAGCTGGCTCACCTGGTATCGCAGGACACCGCCGACCCGCTCCAGGGCGCAGGTGAGCGCATAGGGGGAGATCCGTTGGCCGCCGCGGAGCACGAGCATATCGGCCGCCCTGCCGGTTACCACCCCCAGCAGGGGCGAGGATCGCCCGCAGGCGCAGGTCCCCGAGAGCAGCGCCCCGCGATCGCCGGTGAGATAGCGGAGCAGGGGCATCGCCCGGTTGATCAGCAGAGTGGCGACCAAATTGCCTTCCTGTCCCGCCGGCAGTGAGCGCCCCGCGTCGTCCAGGACTTCCAGACGCACCACGTCGTTGTTCAAGTGCATGCCGCCTCGAGGGCACTCCCAGGCGATCTCCTTGGTCTCCGACGTGCCGTAGATGTCGTAGACGGGGGCCTCGAAGGCTGCGGCCAGCCGATCCCGCATCAAGCCATCGAGCAGCTCTCCGCTGGTGAACACGGCCGTAGCCTGGAGACGGTCGCCCCGCGTCGCGAGCGCGCGAGCCGCCTCGTCGAGCGCCGAAGGGAGTCCGTAAATCACATCCGGCTGGAAGGCCAGCAGCGCACCAGCCACCGACGAGGCCGGCTGCAGCACGCTAATCCGCCCACAGCCAATGGCCTGCTCCAGCCGCGACGCGGCGGTGCCTCGGGGCACGGCATCAAGAATGGCCACCCGATCGGTGGGCCCGGCTCCGCAGGCGTGGCGTGCCCGCAGCTTGACCGCGTACTTGAGCGTGGCCCAGGCTCTCGGCTCGTAGTAAACCCTGAACGGCTCACCAGTAGACCCGGATGAGCCCGAAGAATGCCATGCGGGATCGACTCGACCGCCCGCCAGGGCCTGGGACCCGGCTTGCCGAAGCTCCAGCTTCGACACCGGTGGCAGTGCCGCCAGCGCGCGATAGGGGTCGAGCTGGAGGATCGGATCGGCCCACTCGATGCCCACGCCCTGGAGACGCCTCCCATAAAAGGCGTTGCTCCGCGCCGAAGAAGCCAGCAGCCGGCTGAGACGCCCGCGAGCGAGGGCATCCACCGATTCGGCGTCGAGATCGAGGGCAGCAAAGGTGCGGGCCGCGTCCACGGCCAGCCAGAATGGGATTTGGTTCACGAAATGCTCGCGGTAGGCTCGGCGACCAGTGCCCGCGCAGGTGCGCGGTGCTGAAGCGCCTCATAAATGGATTGATAGCGGCGGGTCACCTGGGCCCACTCCAGCGTCGCTTCGGCCTTCGCCCTGTTCCGAAGAGCCATCTCACTGCGAAGCTCAGGATCATTGGCCAGGTAGCGGATGGCTCCGGCGAGCGCCTGCACGTCTCCCGGCGGAACCAGCAGACCATTGCTGCCGTGCTCGACCAGATCGGGGATTCCGCCGGTGGCACTTCCAACGATTGGGAGCCCTGAGGCTAGCGCCTCGGCGAACACATTGCCGAAGGCCTCGGCCGATGAGGGGAGGGTGAACAAATCCGCCGCCCTGTAGCGCTCGGCCACTTCGACTCGCGACAACGGTCCCCTGAATCGGATCTCCTCTGCTACACCGAGCTGGGTGGCCAAGTCCTGTAGCACACGCCGGTCCGCGCCGCCGCCCACGATCTCCAGCTCGAAGCGGCCCCGCTCCAGTAGTGCAAGCGCCCGGATCAGGTCGCCCAGACCCTTCCGCTCGATCAGACGGGCCACTGCCAGACAGCGGATTCGCTTGGATGGGGCCCGAGGAGAGCGCTTGGGGTGGAACAGCGTCAGGTCAACCCCATTCGGCACCACGGAATAGCGGAGATCCGGCCAGGTCCGCAGGGCCAGCTGGCCCAGGCTGTCGCAAACGGCCACGACCCGATCTGCCCGCCGCCAGATCCAGCGAGTCAGCGGGGCCAGCAGCCGGTGCGCCCATTGCAGAGATGAGTTATGCGGGTCGTAGCCCGGGACATCGGATCCACGGAGTGAGACCACCACCGGTGTGCCGCGAAGCCTGAGGAAAGGGAGCAGCGCGCCGGTCGGCAGCGAGAAAAACACGTGGACGGCATCGTAGGTGTGGGTGCGGAGCAGCCCTCGGATCACCGGCAGCGCGGCCACGAGATAGCTCGCGGCGTCTCCCATCCCTGCCTCGTGGATCCCGGTGCGCCGGCTCTTCACCCGATAAACCGTGAGGCCTCCGTCGGTGGCCGGCTCCGCCGGCCGGCCTCCAGCGCGACGCTCCAGGTGGGCCCCGGCCCCGGCGGTCACCACGTCTACCGCCACGCCGCGCTCCAGCAGCCCCTGCGCCAGCGCTGCCGTCGCCACGGCCGCACCCCCGCCAAGCGGTGGATACTCGTAGTTCAGGACCAGGATCCGCATCGCGACTGCTCCAGTCGGAGGAGAGACGAGCCGTACCCTGCCCAGCCGCTGTGGCGGAAGGGCCATGATTCATTGGATGGGGGTGCAAAAGGATTCGGCGCCCGTATGGGCAAGAGGCAAGCCACCTGAAGGGAGGCCGAATTCGAACCGGGTCGGACCAGGTCAAGCTATTGCTAACGCTAAGCTTGTGCTACTTGGCGAGGAGGGTGGGGCGGGCCCTACACAAGCTGTGGTTTATGCTCACGTGATGTGGCGCACCGACCACAAGTTGGCCAGGCTACAGCTGGAACAGATAGCTGAGCTTGAGGAAGAAACCGTCCTCCGCACGGCGCAGGCTGGCCTGACCCAGCTCGGTTGGGTCCCGGAGGGTGCTGCCGTAACCAGCGAAGAGCACGGTTCCCGGGGTGGGCTGGTAGGAGAACAGAAAATCCCCGCGGAAGGAGCGCCGCCCGAACGCGTCGGCATGGGTATAGATGCCGGTTTCGGCATCGAGGATGAGAATCGGAGCGCCGGTCCGGGTGTCGTCTATAAGGGCATCCTGTCGTTCGCTGGTATACTCGCCGACCAGGCGCAGGAAGATGGGACGAGAGAGCTGGTACTCGAGCTTCAGCCGGGGACTGCGCTGGACGTTCACCGTCTGTCCATCGGTGCGGCGGGCCACACTCTGAAGCTGATAGATCCCCTCCATTCTGAGCTTGTCGGTCGGCCGCCAGGCCAGCGTGAGGTTGGCGACCACGATGTCGGCGCTGGCCCACTCGTAGAAGTTCTCATCCCTGCCCCACAGCACGAACACATTTCCTGAAAAGTGGGAGAACTCCGGTGTGTCGAGCGAAAGGACGTAGTCGAGGTTGGGAATGGTCGGAGTGCCGGTGAAGGGCACTGTATCGGCACCACTGCCGTCGCTCCGGGGGAGCTCGATGGCGTAGTCGACATACACGTCCTCGGGATAGCCGAACGATTCCACCAGAATCGACCCGCCAACCTGCCAGCCTCCACGCAGCGTGGTGTTGGTATTGAAGTGCAGCTTCTTATCCTGGACGCCCTGTCCGTGCACGAACGCGTCATACAGCCAGGTGCCGTCGAGTGTCACGTCACCGGTGAGGCTTTCCACCAAACCGCCCCGCTTTCCATAGGCGGTCACCCGGTGGTTCAGGGTGGCGTGGGCGATCCCGGGCCGCGAGATGAATCCGCTTTGAGCTCGAAAGTCCTCGTCAATGCCGGTAATGATGTAGCGCAGCCCGAAGGTGCGGCCGTTTGCCGCAAACCGCGCCTGCCAGAGGGGAGCCGTGACGGTAACCCCGTTGGTGCGCGTGCGGCTTCCGGCCAGCTGCAGCTGCGCGCTGTACACGCCCCCGAACACGAGGCGCGTATCCACCCCCGCCACACGGTTGTAGTCGTCCCCGTCGATCTTGTCGGTGTAGACCAGTCCGAGCCGCGATTGAGATCCGATGTCCCGCTGCACTCGTAGCAGGTTGTAAACCGGGTGATCTACGCCTGTGGCCGATGCCACCCGGTCGTCCACGGCGGTGAGGAGTGCCAGGTCGGTACCGAACGTCTTGCCGGTAAGCTTGGCGGCCCCCACCGGCTGGATGATCCGGCGGGTGTAGATCAACAGATTGGGTGTGTTGAAGAGCTCGATGCCATCGAGAAAGAACGGCCGCTTCTCGGAGAAGAAGATTTCCTGTCTGGGGTCGAAGGCAAACTGCTGGACGTCCGACTCGACCTGGGAGAAATCAGGATTGGCGGTACCGTTCAGCGTGAGGTTGTTGGTGATACCCCAGCGGACGGTGCCCCCGAGCTCCGGAGTCCCCCCGGTGTAATCCCAACCCTCGACGCCGCGGGTTCCTATGCTCCTGGCGGTGAGCGAGGGCGTGACGTCCAGCACCATGCCGCGGCGAAGGTCCTTGAGCCCGACCAGCCGGCCGGACTGCGCCAGGAACGAGGCGCTGGCGCGCTTGGCAGGAGCCCAGGAGTCCTCGTGTCCCGAGTGCTGCACCTGCCGTAGGATGTTGATGCCCCAGCTCTGCTCCGGCTTCGGTTGAAAGCGAAGGCTCTTGAACGGAATCCGGACCTCCACCTCGTACCCGTACTCGGTTACCCGGCCTTTCGACTCGAACACGAAGTCGGGACTCAGATCCGGCTTCTCCCGTCTGACCACATTGTTGTTGAACCCGTTGCCGCTGGTGGAACCGGTCTCGATCAGTGCGCCGTCCGACTGCACCCCAAAAGGGTTTACTGCAAAGACGCTGGCCTGGCGTCCGTCGTCGAAGGTGCTGAGCAGGATCTGCACATGATCGTCGGACGCGATGCGATCCCGGTCAGCCAGAGTTGCGTGCACCGCACCGTGGGCCTCGAAGGCCCGGATACCGAACAGGATGGCGGTGGGTGAATACCAGACCAGTACCTCGGTCGAGTCTGCGGCCGGAACTCCATCGGTGGGGGAGAACTGGGAAAAGCCGGTGAGTTGCGCGGCCTCACCCCAGACCTCCTCGTCGAGCTTCCCATCGATCACCGGCTCGGCTTCCATGCGGGGAACCTGTACGGCCAGTTTGCCCGCCCGACCGTCGTACTTGGTCGGCGGGTCGATGATACCGGGATACAGCAGGAACATTAGGGTGAGAAGCATGGGCTCCTACACGGTACGGTGACCGTCAGCCGCCGGTTTCGGTCCAGCGAGGCTGGCGGGACTATATTCCCAATGTGCCCGCCGAATCGCGGGATCGACAACGACGCAGGGAGACAAAAGATGCTGCAACGAGTATTGGGAAGCCTCGGGGTGATGCCACTGCTACTGGCTTCCCTGGCCCACAGTCAGACGGCGACCGCCGTGCCAAAGGAGCCCGTTTCCGACGGGCGGACGCTGACCGAGTGGATCGCCGACCTCAAGGCGTTAGCGCCCCAGAGCAGAAACGCGGCGGCATACGAGATCGCCAGCATGGGCCCCGCGGCCGCCGCGGCCGTGCCCGCCTTGATTGCGGCTCTCGACGATCCTTCGGCTGCCGTCCGTTTCCCCGTCACCATAGCCCTGCTGGAGATCGGCCCGGCCGCCAAGGCCGCGGTGCCCCGCCTGGTGACAATGGTGGATGAGGAGATCAACGACGAAATCGCGGCCTCCGCCAGGCGGGCGCTGAGACACATCGACCCGGCCTCGGTGCCTCCCCGTTAACGTTACCGCCCGGGCTCAGGCCTGAGCGGGCCTTTCTCCCATCAGCCGCTTGAGGGTAGGAACCAGTAGTCCAAGCAGGCAGCCGGCCAGCAGACATGATCCCACGAAAATCAGGAAGAAGTCTGCCTGGCCGCCGAGCACGGTGAAGAGCTCGCCTCGTTCGATACGCTGAACCATGCCCGCCACATACCCGCCGGTCAGACTCGCGAAAAAATTCGCGGTGAGCCAGGATCCCATAAGCAGGGACGCGAGTCTGGTCGGCGCGGTCTGGCTCACGAACGAGATGGCCACCGGAAGAAAACAGAGCTCACCACAGCTGAACACGAAGTAGAACAGCACCAGGAACCATGGGCTGACCCGGGCTCCCTCCTCCCCCTGAGCTGCACCGATCACTATCACCACATACGCGAGCCCTAGCAGGATCAGCCCCAGGGCCATCTTGGCAGGCGTGCTCGGCGCCCGAGCGCCGAGGCGGCGCCATAGCCCCGCCATCAGCGGCGCCAGCAGCAGCACGAAGAACGGATTGATGGCCTGGAACCAGGCGGCCGGGATTTCCCAACCCGGCACGGCCCGGCCCAGCCAGCCGCTCAGGACTCGGTCGGTTCGGTGAGCGGCGAAGACGTTGAGCGAGGAGCCGACCTGTTCGAAGGCCAGCCAGAAGAACGCCACGAAGATCGTAACAATGGCCACCGCCAGAATCCGGCCTCGCTCCGCCGGTGTCAACGGAGCCCAACGAAACCGATTTTCCCCCTGCGGCGGCGGCGGAAGCCCGATACCCTGGAGCCGATACCGCCGGGCCCAGAGGTAGAACAGCAGTCCGATCAGCATTCCCGTGCCCGATGCGGCAAACGCGTACGACCAGCCGTAGCGAGGATCAGTGGCCAGCCAGGCGCAAACCAGCGGCCCGAACAGCGCGCCCAGGTTGATCGCCATGTAGTAGATGGTGAAGCCCGGGTCCCGGCGGGGATCGGCGGCTTCGTAGAGCTGGCCCACCATGGTGTAGCCATTGGGCTTGAAGAAGCCGGTACCCAGCACAATCAGTCCCAGTCCGGCGTAGAAGGACCAGTTTTGCCCCAGAGCGAGGGTAAAGTACCCGAGCGAGAGTACCGACCCGCCGACCGCGAGCGTACGTCTGGTCCCCAGGTATCGATCGGCCAGCCAGCCACCCAGCACCGGCGTCAGATAAGCCAAGCCCGTGAACCACCCATAGAGGCGGCTTGCGCTCTCCTGGGTCCAGCCGAGTCCGCCAGTTGTGGTATCGATGAGGTACAGGATGAGCAGGCCGCGCATCCCGTAGTACGCGAGACGCTCCCAGAGCTCGGTGAAGAACAGCACCGCAAGCCCGGGTGGCTGGCGCGGGCCTATCTGGGAACCTCGGCCTCGACCAGCGACCGCAGCAAGGCCCTTACCGCCGCAACGCCGTCGACACGGAAGCGTGCCCGGGTAGGACCGGGACCCACCCGAACGGTGATCGCTTCGGGGGGCAAGGCCGCGAAAAGGTCTTCGTCGGTGCGATCGTCTCCGACCGCGAGCACGGTGGTGGCTGCCAGTCTCTCGGGGGAGAGCGGCGGCACGATGCGGCCCTTGTGGACTCCATGAGGGCGAATCTCGAGGACCTTGTGACCGGCCAGGATCTCCACCGGCTGGTTGCTCAGCAGCTGGGAAAGGTGCAGGCGGACTTCATTCGCTCGCCGGGCACCGGCCTCCTGGTCCGCCATGCGGTAATGCCAGGCCAGCGCCACCGACTTTACCTCGATCAGCGACCCTGGAGTGCGGGCGGTGATATCCCGCAGGATCGCCAGCGCCGGTTCCCGCCATTCGCCGGTGACCTCTGCTGCGGGGATCCATTCCGATTCGCCCGGAGGCCGTGACCAGAACCCGTGCTCGGCATGAAGCGATATCGGCAGCGCGCCCAGCCAGCGCTCCAGCGCCTCGCGAGCCCGGCCGCTGACCACGTGCAGCTCGGTTCTGGGACGGCTGGCCAGCCCTTCGAGGAGCTCCAGCAGGCCCGCGTCCGGCCGCGCGAGCTCAGGCGTCGCCGTGTAGGGGACCAGCGTGCCGTCGTAGTCCAGAAAAACCAACAGATCTTCCGTCTCTCGCTGACGCTCCAGCAGCGCCTGCCGTGCGGCGGCTGCTCCGGCGGGTGACCGAATAGAGGTGGTGATGCGGCGAGTGATCGTCTCGAGCTGCTCCAGAAAAGTGGCGGCCCAGCGGTGCACATCGTAGGTGTCCACCCGCATCCGGAGCGGGGCCAGCCGCGTCTTCCGATGCTCCGGATCCATCATGAGCGCTCGATAGCACGCCTCGGCCATCCCATCCACGTCGTAGGGATTGACCTGCACCGCCTCAGGCAGCTCCCAGGACGCGCCGGCAAACTCGCTCAGGACCAGGACCCCATCCCCGTCGGTCCGGGAGGCGATGAACTCCTTCGCCACGAGATTCATGCCGTCGCGCAGCGGAGTGACCAGCATGACGTCGGCTGCCCGGTACAGCGCCACCAGCTCCGGCTCCGATAGGGAACGGTAGATGTAGTGCACCGGCACCCAGCGCGGAGTTCCGAAGTCGCCATTGATTCGGCCAACCAGCCCGTCGACCAGGGCCCGGAAGCCCTGGTACGCCCCGACGCCGGTGCGAGAAGGCACCGCGACCTGGACCAACCGCACCCGCTCGCACAGCTCCGGGTGGGTTTGCAGCATCTTCTCGTACGACAGGAGCCGGCGGGGAATGCCCTTGGTGTAGTCCAGCCGATCGATCCCCACCAGCAGGCGGACGCTCTCGTCGCCCCTCAGGGTTTTTACTTCCGCCTGCACCGCCGGGTCCTCCGCGAGGTTGCGGAAGAACTCCGCGTCGATGCCCATGGGAAACACGCCCAGCCGCACTTCCCGATCGGTGAGCTGGACCCGGTCGATGTCCACCGTAAGACCCAGCTGCGTGAGGGATGCGGCAAAGTGACGGAGATAGGCCGGCGTGTGGAAGCCGATGAGATCGGCACCCAGCAGTCCCCGAAGCAGTCGGTCGCGCTCCGGCAGGGTGCGGAAGAGCTCCTCGGAGGGAAACGGGATGTGCAGGAAGAAGCCGATCTGGGCATCGGGCAGGCGCTGGCGCAGAAAGCCTGGAAGGAGGAACAACTGGTAGTCGTGCACCCAGATGAGGTCGCCCGTTTGGTACTGCTCTGCCACGATATCCGCGAATTTCTCGTTCACCTCCACGTAGGCATCCCAGTCACGCACGTGGAGCGGCACCTGATCGAGGAGATAGTGGAAGAGGGGCCACAGGACCCCGTTGGAGAACCCCTCGTAGTAGCGGGTCACCTGATCGGCAGTGAGGGGAACCGCCACCAACCGCATGGCAGCGAGCTGCTCAGCCAGCTGGGAACGCTGGGCGTCCGTCAGGTCCTCAGATGCACCCGCCCATCCAATCCAGAGACCACCCGATTGCTCGTGGGGCCGGAGCAGCCCGGTTGCCAGCCCCCCCGAGCTCCGCTGGACTTCGACCCCCGTATCGGTTGCCCGAACGGTGATAGGAAGGCGGTTGGCTACAATCAGGACGCGAGGCATGCCTCTAAGTTAGCGGGGCCACACTTGATTGCTTCGGTCGACGTCGGGGAAATCCCTCTTGGGATCGATCTCGATGTCCTTGATCGCCGGCTCTCGCGCAATGCGTAACGTCCGCCGATGCTCCCCGCCGAGCCATGCGGTCACGGGAATGGTGAGATCCTGCACCTGTCCATCGGTGCGGGTGACCGCCAGATGCACCGGCATCGGAGCCTTTCCACGGTTCTCGATTACCACATCGAGCGAGTCGCCCGAGGGACTGACGGAATCAATAGCCTGGTCCAGCTTCCAGGTCTCGTAGAACCAGGTGCGCCAGAACCAGGACAGGTCCTGACCCGAGACATCCTCGAAGGTGTGGAACAGGTCGAACGGCCGCGGATGCTTGTACAGCCAGCGTCGAGCGTATTCCGTGTACGCCTTGTTGAAGGTGTCCCGGCCCAGTACCCCCCGGAGTGCAACGAGCACGGTGGCCGGCTTGTAGTAGCTGGCGACACCGTACGCGCCGTAGGATGGGTACCGGTCGCCGTGCCGCATGAGCTCGACCTCGCCCCCACCCTCCGCGAGGCCGAGATAGTTCCTGCGATTACGCTCCTCGTCATCGAAGCCCTTGAAGAAATCGGCCATGGCCTGAGACTGGTCGAACTGGGTGAGCCCCTCGTCCATCCAGGCGTACCGCTTCTCGTCCGAGCCAACCAGCATGGGGAACCACATGTGCCCGATCTCATGCGTCGTGACCTCGTACAGACCAAGCGTGTCCCACTGTCCACCGATGCAGGTCATCATCGGGTACTCCATCCCGCCGCACGACGTCGGCCCGTCCACCGCTGTCATGTGCGGATAGGGATACGGCAGCAGGTGCCGGGAGAAAAATTCCACCGAGTGCCGGCTGTAGCGCGCGCTTTCATCCCAATGGCTGGCACGCAGCTCGGGGCGGTAGAAGGCATTGATCGCCGTGGTATCGGGGCGGCCGTCGCCGTTCGCATCGCCGACTGCGGCGTTGGTTGCATCCCAGAGATACCTGGCCGAGGTGGCCCAGGAAACGTCGCGCACGCTGTCCGCCTGGAAACGCCAGGTGAGCTTGCCGTCTGTCCCGGCCGTGGTCGAGGTCCCCGGGTTGCGATCGGCCTCCGTCACAACCCGTACGATGCCTCGAGCATGACTTGCCGAGTCCAGCCGAGCCCGGGTCTGGCTGGAGAGAACCTCGGTCGCGTTGCGCAGCGTGCCCGTGGAGGTCACCAGCCAGCCTGCCGGCAGCGTCAAGGCAACGTCGTAATTGCCGTATCCCATGTAGAACTCGGCGTTCCCCAGGTACTGGTCGATCTGCCAGCCGTTGACGTCGTCGTACACGGCCATCTGGGGATACCAATAGTTGATGAAGAACGTCTCACCGTCCTGACCGCCCCGAGGCGCGCCATCGGGTGGAATCCGGAGTTTCCAGGCGAAGTCGAACGCCGCGGTCCCGCCCGGCGGCAACGGCTTCGGCAGCCGGATCCGCATAATCGTGCCATCCACCTTGTAGCCCGGGCCCTCCTCCTTTTCACTCGCCTTGAGGGCCTGGCCTTGTGCGGCAACCCGGCTGAGCTCGACCCCTTCGACCGACCAGGGAACGTCGGTGTTGTGCCGGGCGCCCGGCGCGAAGAGGTTGTGGAGCAGCTGGACATACACCTCGTTCAGCGTGTTGGGCGACCGGTTGTGATAGGTGATCGTCCCTTGCCCGGTCAGCCGCTTGGAGATCGGATTGAGCTCGGCCTCCAGGCGGTAGTCGGTCCACTGCTGCCAGTAGCGAGGTCCCGGGGTGCCGGTGCGCGTTCGGGTGCCGTTGGCTATCGCAGCCTCGAATGCTTCCGAGACCGGCACCGCCAGGCCCCGGACAGCGGAGCTCGTCGTTCCCGGGGTGGCAGCGGCAACCGGCGGCGCGCTATGGCCGCCGCCGCAGGCAGAGATAGCCGTGATGAGCAACAGGCCGCCAAACGCACGCAGTCGAACAGGGGAACCGCTATCCATCTGCTTCTCCAACAGTCAGGGGTCTGGTTGAGCTACCAGTGAAGTCTATACGACGAGCCGGGAAAGCGGCGGCACACTCAGGGATGCCCTGGTTTGGGCTTCCGTTCCCACAGCACGTTCACAATGAGCCACCTGCCATCCACCTTGCCGAGCTGCATGTAGTCCACCCAATCCGCCATCACCGCTTTGGCGCTGGCCGCATTCCCGAAGATGTCGAGGATGGCCACTTCCTTCTGCTGCCGCTCCTTGGGTGTCTCCTTGCCGTAACCGTGCCGGGTGCTGTTGACCAGCACGGAGGCACCCATGCCCTGCACCATGCTCTTGCCCGTGGTGGTATCCCGAACCACGATCCGCTTCACCAGCTCGGGATGCAGTGCCCGGGCCATTCGGTCGGCGTTTCCTTCATACCAGCCCTCGGCATAGTCGAGTGCCGTGGCGCGGATGGCCGCCGAGTCGGCGGCGGTTTGAGCTCGTGCCGTTCCAGCCATTACGATGGATAAAAGCACTAGGGCCTTCAGGGCCAGTCTCATAGAGAATCCAGAATCGGGGGTGAGGGTTGGTGCTAAGGCGGATGTGAGCCGTACGGTCGCCGGGCCGGGCCCGTTTCAGGCGTCGCGCGACGGAACCTCCCCCACAGGCATCCCACTACTCGATCGGGGCAATTCGGCTCCGACCCCATCGCAAGCTCATGCAGGAGTTGATATGTCCGAAGGATGGCTGCGCCGCATCAGAACCAGTGGCGTCGGATTCGCATTTGCCCTTGGCCTGCTGGTCGCGGGCCTGCTACAACTACCCTTTCAGTCGTCGGCCCAGCAGCAGGCGGTCTCCACTGCGGTCTCAAAGCTGCCGGCCGGCGCCGCCTCGCTTCAGGATCTGAGCGAAGCCTTTGCCTCCGTCGCCGAGCACGTCAAACCGAGCGTCGTATACATCAGGTCCGGCCAGAAGGCCCAGACCACACGCCGCGGCCCCCAGGCGAGACCGCGGATGCAGGTGCCTCCCGGCTTCGAAGAGTTTTTCCGGAATATGCCCCAGCAGCCCGAGGAGCCCCGGTTCCGGGAAGGCTCCGGCTCCGGCTTCATCGTCTCCAAGGATGGCTACATCCTGACCAACAACCATGTGGTTGATGGCTCCGATCAGGTCACCGTGCGCCTGCTCGACCGGCATGAGTTCAAGGCCAAGATCGTCGGGACCGATCCGAACACCGACCTGGCCGTGCTCAAGATCGACGCCAAGAACCTGGTTCCCGCTCCCCTGGGCAAGAGCAGTGCGGCGCGAGTCGGTGAGTGGGTCCTCGCGGTCGGTAACCCGCTGGGCGACAACCTCACCTTCACGGTGACTTCCGGCATTATCAGCGCGAAGGGGCGCAGCCTGGCGTTGCCGGGGCAGAGCGACCGCAGCATCCAGGACTTCATTCAGACCGATGCGGCCATCAATCCGGGCAACTCCGGTGGCCCGCTGGTCAGCGTACGAGGCGAAGTCATCGGGGTGAATTCAGCGATCGCCAGCCAGACCGGGTTCTACTCGGGCTATGGTTTTGCCATTCCAATCGACCTGGCCCACCGGGTCATGGATCAGATCATCGCCGGCGGCCGGGTCGACCGGGTGGCGATGGGCGTAAGCGTTCAGAACGCCACCGCCAACGACGCCGAGTATGTCGGCCTTCCCGAGATTCGCGGCGTGCTGGTGCAGGACTTCAGCGAAGGCTCGGCGGCCAAGAAGGCAGGGATTGTGGCCGGTGACATCATCGTGGCGGTGGACGGAACGCCGGTCGAGTATGTCGGCCAGCTTCAGCAGCAAGTCGCCTTCCGCAAGGCCGGTGAGAAAGTGAAAGTCGAGGTGGCGCGGAAGGGGGGCGTACGGAAGACGTTCGAGGTGCGCCTCCAGGAAGTGTCGGCACCCAGGGAGACCGCAGCGGGCGACGCGGGCGCCACGGATGAATCGGCGAATTCCAGCGAAGAAGCTGCGGCCGACATCGATCTGCTTGGCCTGACCGTCCAGCCTGTCGATCAGGACGCGGTGCAGCAGTTCGAGCTCAAGCCAGATCAGCGTGGGCTGATGGTCACCGGAGTAACCGCCGGTGGACCGGCGCAGGGCGAGGTCGCGGACCCGGACAACGGCGGGCCAGACATCCTGCTTTCAGTAGAAGACAAGCCCGTGAAGAGCGTCGCCGACCTGAAGCAGGCACTCAAGGGTGACAAGGCGGGCGATATCGTGACCCTGAGGCTCTACAACACGCAGGCCAAGACCCATCGAATCGAGCGGATTCGCCTGGGCGAGTAAACCACTACCGAGTAAAGCACTACAATTTTGTAATGAGATCACGAGCGCGCAGCCCATGTCCCGGGTTGCGCGCTCGGCTCATATTCCCCGGAGCAGGCTGGAGCGGTGGCGTTTAGTTGATACTGAACGCCGTTAACTTTACTCCCGGCTCTACGTCTGACCCGGGAGTGAGGTGAGCCATGAATGCACAAACGATGGACTTTGTCGAACGGATGGGTCTGGCGCTCGAGTCCGATGGCCTTCCCCGCATTGCCGGCCGCATCTTTGGACTCCTGCTCCTGAGCGAAGACTGCCGCTCGCTCGACGACCTGGCATCGGAGCTTGGAGTGAGCAAGGGTAGCGTCAGCACCAATGCGAGGCTGCTGCAGCAGCGCGGGGTGCTGGAGCGGGACAGCCGGCCGTCGGACCGACGAGACTACTACCGGGTCCAGCCCGACCTCTTCACTCATACGATGGCGCAACGCCTGGCCCGCTGGCAGCGCTTCCATGAGGCCATCGGCGAGGCGCGCACCACCCTGCCGATCCGTAGCCGCAAGGTTCTCCACCGTTTGGAGGAGTACCAGGCGGCGTACGCCTTCATGTCCGAAGTGATTCACGAGGGGCTTACCCGCTGGCAGGGTAAGCGCGAACGCCGGTCGGCGGTGGCAGGACTCCACCGGTGACCGCGGCGCTTCGCTGGACCGCGGCCTCACTGGCCCTCGGCTCGCTCGCCTGTGCCGGGACACCCTCGCTCGGTGGAGTGGCCGGAGTGCCCCCTTCTTCGAGCGTGGCCTGGACGCCGCCGGCCGCGGAGCGCTCCCGGGAGGTGGCGGCCCCGCCTCCCGTGCCGCCTGATATTCAGCAGCGGATCCGCGAGCTCACACTGGCCGAGGTGGTGGACCTGGGCCTTCGCAACAATCCGCTCACCCGCCTGTCCTGGGCCAACGCCCGCGCGGCCGCCGCCGCCTACGGTTCGGAGCGAGGCGCGTACTACCCGACGGTGGACGGCGATGTGACGGTCACCCGGCTCAAGACCGTCGCCTCGCAGGGTCGAAGCGCCGTCAGCCAGTCGGTAGTCAATCCGAGCATCAGCCTCTCGTACCTCCTATTCGATTTTGGCGGCCGCTCCGGCAATGTGGGCGCGGCCCGAAACGCTCTTCTGGCGGCGAACTTCACCCACAACGCCACCCTGCAGGACGTGGTCCTTCAGATCCAGGGGGCGTACTTCCAGTACATTGCCAACCGCGCCCTGCTTGCGGCACAGCAGACCACCACTCGTGAGGCCCGAGCCAACCTGGCAGCCGCCGAAGAGCGGAAACGGGTGGGGGTGGCCACCATCGCCGACGTCCTCCAGGCCCAGACCGCCGCATCCCAGGCCGAGCTCGTGGCCCAGATCATTGAGGGCGGCCTCAAGACCTCCCACGGCGCCCTGGCGCTGTCGCTCGGATTGCCGGCTAATCTTCCATTCGAGGTTGATTCGGTCGCGGCCGAATTGCCGGTCTCCGTTCTGGCTGACAGTGTAGACGTTCTCATAGCTGGAGCGGTTGAAGGCCGGCCTGACCTCGCCGCCGCGCGGGCGGAGTTCGAGTCCTCCCAATCGCAGATCTCGGTGGCGCGTGCCAGCCGGCTGCCTTCGCTGGTGCTGAACGGAGTCGGGGGACGGACGTATACCACGACGCTCCCGGACGGTGGGAACAACTACACCCTGTCACTGGGCCTTCGGATTCCACTCTTCGCCGGCTTCTCGCGGCTGTACGACCAGCGGGAGGCGACCGCCCTGGCGGACGCCGCGTCGGCTCGCGCCGACGCCCTGGGGCAGCAGGTCGTCTTTGAGGTATTCCGCTCCTACTACGCGCTGCAGACCGCGGCCCGGCGGGTCCGTACCGCCGGCGATCTCATCTCCAGCGCGACCCAATCCAGCGAGGTGGCACTTGGCCGCTACAAGGCCGGGGTAGGATCGTTTCTGGATCTCCTGTCGGCTCAGAGCGCCCTCGCCCAGGCGCGGGCACAACAGGTTCTGGCCCGATTGGAGTGGAACACCTCGCTCGCTCAGCTTGCCCGCGATGCAGGCATCCTGGATCCGCGAGGCAGCAGCCCGCTGCGCCTCACCCAGGACTCCGTACCCCAGCAGCCCCCACGATGAGGACACCGTGAGATCTCGTACCAGGACCGGGACCTGGACCTGGAGAGCCCTGCTTGGCCTCCTGGCCTTGGTGGCTTGTGCCGAAAAGAAGGCCCCACCGACACCGCCCATCCCGGTTACCGTCGCCACCGCCGAGCGGCGGGCCATGCCACTCGAGCTTCCAGCCACCGGAACGGTCGAGCCACTCCAGACCGTATCGGTGCAGGCCCAGGTGAGCGGAATCATCCGGCGGGTCGCCTTTACGGAAGGCGACGAGGTCAAGCAGGGGCAGGTGCTCTTCGAGCTGGACCCACGTCCCTATCGGGCCGCGCTCGACCAGGCGGCTGCCATGCTGGCGCGTGACCGGGCCCAGGCGGCCAATGCCGCGCAGGAAGCAAAGCGCTACGAATCGCTGGTGGAAAAGGAGTACGTGACCTCGCAGCAATACGATCAGGCGAAGACCAGTGCCGCCGCAACCGAGGCGACCCTGGCCGGCAGCCAGGCCGCGGTCGACCAGGCCCGGCTCAACCTGCAGTACGCTACCATCCGCGCCCCGATCACGGGACGCACCGGAAGTCTCCTCGTCCGCGAGGGCAATCTGGTGCGGGGCACCGCCTCGGAGCCGCTGGTCAGGATCAACCGGCTCCGGCCGATCCTGGTCCGCTTTGCGGTCCCGGCCGACAACCTGCCGCTCATTCAGGCGCATCTCGGCAAGGACCTGGTCGTCCGCGCCGAACCGTCCGGTGGCGGCGAGACGAGCGAGGGCACCCTCAGTTTCGTGGACAATGCCGTGGATTCCACCACCGGCACGATCCTGCTCAAGGGCCGCTTTCCCAACGACGACGGCTCGCTCTGGCCCGGTGGGTTCGTCAACGTGCGGCTTCAGCTATATGTCGAGCCGGATGCCCTGGTGGTTCCGGCCGCGGCGGTCGTCGCCGGACAGCAGGGGAACTTCGTGTTCGTCATTCAGGCAGATAGCTCGGCGTCGACCAAGGCCGTGACGGTATCCCGGACCGCGGGAGACTTCGCCATTGTGACCGGCGATGTCCAGCCGGGCGACCGAGTGGTGGTCGACGGCCAGCTGCGCCTGCGCCAAGGCTCGAAGGTGCAGATCAAGGTGGCGGCCGACACAACACGGCTGGGGGCTTTATGAACTTTACCGAGCTCTTCATTCGGCGCCCGGTCATGACCACCCTGGTCATGGCCGGTATTCTGATCTTTGGCGTGGTGGCCTACCGGCAGCTTCCGGTGAGCGATCTGCCGGCGGTGGACTACCCTACCATCTCGGTGAATGCCAGTCTGTCTGGTGCCAGTCCGGAGACGATGGCATCCTCGGTTGCCACTCCGCTGGAGAAGGAGTTCTCCACCATCCCTGGGGTCGAGACCATGACCTCGACCAGTACCCAGGGCAGCACCTCGATCTCGCTTCAGTTTGCACTGAGCCGGAACATCGACGCCGCTGCCCAGGACGTGCAGGCAGCCATCTCCCAGGCCCAGCGACAGCTTCCCCGGGATGTTCTGCCGCCGAGCTACCGGAAGGTGGACCCCTCGTCGCAGCCCATTCTCTATTACGCGCTGCGCACCACCACGCTCCCCCTGCCCCAGCTCAACGAGTACGCGGAAACCTTTCTGGCTCAGCGGCTCTCGACCATCGACGGGGTCGCGCAGGTGCAGGTGTATGGATCGATGAAGTATGCGGTCCGGATCCAGCTCGATCCCCAGCAGCTCGCGGTCCGGAACATCGGCATCGACGAGGTCAGCCTGGCGGTTGAGAACGGCAACGTGAACCTCCCGACCGGGATCCTGTGGGGCACTGATAAGGCGTTCTCGGTGCAGAGCCAGGGTCAGCTCAACAATGCGGCCGAATTCGGTGGACTCGTCGTGGCCTACCGCGACGGCGCGCCGGTACGGCTGCGGGACCTGGGCCGGGTGGTGGACAGCGTGCAGGATACCAAACGCGCGAGCTGGTTCAACGGGCAGCGGGCAGTGGTGCTCGCGATCCAGCGCCAGCCCGGTACCAACACGGTGGCCGTGGCGGATCGAGTCAAGGCGGAGGTGAGCCGGCTGCGGAACCAGATTCCCCCGTCCATCGACATCGCGACGCTCAACGACCGCTCCCAGACGGTTAAGGCCTCGGTGAACGATGTGAAGTTCACTCTTCTCCTGGCGCTCTGTCTGGTGGTGATGGTGATCTTCCTGTTCCTCCGGAACCTTCGGGCGACGATGATCCCGAGTCTGGCCCTCCCCATGTCGCTGGTCGGGACCTTTGCGGTCATGAAGCTGTTGGGTTACAGCCTCGACAACCTCTCGTTGATGGCGCTCACCCTGGCGGTGGGATTCGTGGTGGACGACGCCATCGTGGTGCTGGAGAACATCGTCCGGCATATCGAACGGGGCGAGGCGGTCATGGAAGCAGCCATCAACGGAAGCCGGGAGATCAGCTTTACCGTCCTATCGATGACCCTGTCGCTGGTGGCGGTATTCATTCCCATTCTGTTCCTTGGGGGCCTCATCGGAAGGCTATTCCAGGAGTTTGCCGTCACCATCGGGGCGGCCATCCTGGTATCCGGTTTCATCTCGCTTACCCTCACGCCGATGCTCTGCAGCCGCTGGCTCAAGCCTCATCGGTCTGACGAGCGGCACGGCCGCTTCTATACCGCCATTGAGCGCGCCTGGGAAAAATCGCTGGGCTGGTACCAGCAAAGTCTCAGCTGGGTGATGGACCGGCGGGGCATGGCCATCGCATTCGGCGCCCTGATTCTGGTGGGCACGGTAGTGCTTGGCCGCATCGTTCCCAAGGCGTTCATCCCCAGCGAGGATCAGAGCCAGCTGGTAGCGACCACCGAGGCCGCCGAGGGAACCGGCTACGACGCCATGGTCAAGCATCAGCAGGCCGTGGCCGCCATCGTTCAGGAGGATCCCAACATAGACGGATTCATGTCGGCGGTCGGTGGCGGGGGCCGGACGGTCAATCAGGGGCGCCTGATCATGCACCTCAAGCCCACCAGCGAGCGCGACATGACCGCCGACGAGGTGGCCCGCTCGCTTACCCAGAAGCTCGCGGCCGTTCCCGGAATGCGGGTGTTCATTCAGAACCCGCCGGTCATCAACATCGGCGGCCGCTCGTCGAAGAGTGACTACCAGTTCACTCTCCAGAGCTCCGACATCGCGGCCCTGTACCAGGGAGCTGCGACACTGGAGCGTCGGCTGCACGATGTGCCCGGGCTGGCCGGCGTCACCAGCGATCTGCAGATTAAGAACCCTGAGGTCCAGGTGGCCATCGACCGCGACCGGGCGGCGGCGCTCGGCATCGATGTGAATCAGATCGAGAACGGCCTTTATAACGCCTATGGCGCTCGCCAGGTCAGCACCATTTACACCCCCAATGATCAGTACTGGGTGGTGATGGAACTGCTGCCTCAGTACCAGCGAGACCTGTCGGCAATGAGCATGCTCCACATCACGGGCCGCCAGGGAGTTTCAGTGCCGCTCGGAAGCCTGGCCAAGGTGACGCCGTCTACCGGCCCGCTCACCGTGAACCATTCGGGCCAGCTCCCGTCGGTGACTCTCTCTTTTAACCTCCTGCCCGGAACATCGATCGGGACGGCGGTGGATCGAGTAGATGCCGCCGCTCGTGAGGTGCTGCCCTCGACCATCAGCACCAGTTTCGCCGGCACCGCCCAGGCCTTCCAGGCAGCCCAGCAGGGTCTGCTGATTCTCCTGGTACTGGCGATCCTGGTCATCTACCTCGTCCTCGGCATTCTGTACGAGAGCTTCGTTCATCCGCTCACCATTCTCTCGGGGCTTCCCTTCGCCGGTTTCGGAGCCTTGCTCGCGCTTCTGATCTTTCAGCTCGACCTCAGCATCTACGCCTTTGTCGGGATCATCATGCTGATCGGCATCGTCAAGAAGAACGCCATCATGATGATCGATTTCGCCATCGAGGCGGAACGGCGGGAGGGCAGCAGCGCCCGCCAGGCAATTCTGGAGGCAGCCGCGGTCCGGTTCCGCCCGATCATGATGACCACCATGGCAGCGCTGGTAGGCACCCTGCCGATCGCGTTGGGACACGGCGCCGGCGCCGAGTCTCGGCGACCGCTCGGCGTGGTGGTGGTGGGAGGCCTGCTCTTCTCCCAGATCATCACCCTGTACATCACGCCGGTGGTGTACACCTACCTCGATGCGTGGCAGAAGCGACTGGCGCACAAGAAGGTGAAGGAGCCGCTGTCCTACACTGAGCCGGGCACGGGTGAGGCAAGGCCCGCCGGAGCTACGGGATGAGTACGCTCGACGCTCGTGCTCTTTCAGCCCCAGAGCCCGATCCCCGGTTGATCGAGGAAAGCCGGATGCTCGGCGAAGTCACCCAGGAGCTGGGCAAGGTGATCGTCGGCCAGCATGCGATGGTCGAGCGGCTGCTGATCGGCCTCCTCGCCGATGGACACGTCCTCCTCGAGGGAGTTCCCGGGCTGGCCAAGACCCTGGCCGTGCGCACCCTGGCCGCCTCCATCGCGGGTGGATTCCACCGCATTCAGTTTACCCCCGATCTGCTGCCCTCCGACCTCATCGGGACCATGGTCTACAATCAGCGCAGCGGTGACTTTACGGTCCAGAAGGGGCCGGTCTTCACCAACGTCCTGCTGGCGGACGAGATCAACCGGGCGCCGGCAAAGGTGCAGAGCGCGCTACTGGAAGCGATGCAGGAGAAGCAGGTCACCATCGGAGGCCAGACATTTCCCCTGCCCGAGCTCTTTTTGGTGCTTGCGACCCAGAATCCGATCGAGCACGAGGGAACGTATCCGTTGCCCGAGGCCCAGGTCGACCGGTTCATGTTCAAGCTGGTCGTGACTTATCCGGAGCGCCGGGAAGAGCGTGAGGTGCTCGACCGGATGACGGCTGGACCCGAGCCGACAGCGCGGCAGGTGCTCGACCCCGAGCGCATCCTCCTCGCCCGTCAGCTGGTGCAGGGGGTGTATGTGGACGGCCGGATCAAGGAGTACGTGCTGGATCTGGTGGCCGCCACCCGTCAGCCGGCGGCCGCGGGACTGCCCGATCTCGCGCCGCTCATCGAATACGGCGCGTCACCCAGAGCCTCGATCTATCTCATCCGTGCCGCCAAGGCGCACGCGTTTCTGCAGGGCCGCTCGTATGTCATGCCCGAGGATATCAAGGCCCTGGGCCTCGACCTGCTCCGTCACCGGCTGCTCCTCACCTATCGGGCCGATGCCGAAGGGGTTGGCTCCGATGCCCTCCTGGCGAGGATCTTCGAGACCGTTCCGGTACCATGAGTCCCGAAGAGGTCATGCACGAGGTGCGGCGGATCGAGATCACGACCCGGCACCTGGTGCGGGACATCGTGGCCGGCGAGTACTCCAGCGCCTTTCGCGGGAGAGGTGTCGAATTCGCCGAGGTGCGCGAGTACCAGCCGGGAGACGACGTTCGTACGATCGACTGGAACGTCACCGCGCGCCTGGGCTCGGCCTACGTCAAGCGCTACCTGGAGGAACGGGAGCTTACCGTCGGATTCGTGGTCGACTTCAGCGCTTCCAACCGATTCGGCACTCGGGTCCGGACCAAGGGGGACCTGGCCACGGAAGTCTGTGCTGTCCTGGCATTGGCAGCAGCACGCAACAACGATCGAGTCGGCACCCTCTTTTTTACCGACCGGGTCGAGCGAATGATTCCGGCCAGAAAGGGCCGGCGCCACGCGCTCCGCATCATCAGCGAGCTCCTCTCCTTCGAGCCTGCGGGCTCCGGCACCGACCTCAACCTGGCTCTGGAATATCTGGAATCCGTGCTCCGCCGGCGCTCGGTGTTGTTTATCGTCTCCGATTTCATGGCCCCAGGCTACCAGTCCGCGTTGGGCCGCTTGGCCCGCAAGCACGATGTGATCGCCGTGCAGCTCTCGGATGCCCGGGAGCGGGAGCTCCCCGATGCAGGCCTGGTCACCCTGCGCGATCCGGAGAGCGGCGACTGGCGGTACCTCGATACCACGAGTGAGCCGGTGCGAAGTGCGTTTCGCCGACGAATGGAACAGTTCGACCTCGAGCTGGAGCGAGGGCTGCGAGAGCAGGGCGCAGACCTGGTGCGGCTGGAGACCGGACATCCGTATGCCGAGCCGCTCCTGGCCTTCTTTCGCCGGCGGGAGCGGATGCTGTGGCGATAAGGGCGGCTGTCATCGCTCTACTCTGCTCGCAACCGGTAGCAGCTCAGGTCGGTGGCCAGTCGTTCGAGGTGATACCCGAGACCTCCAACCCCACCGTAGGCGACTCGGTCACCATCCGGTTTCGGGTCCGTCTGGACGAGCGCGACCTCCTGTTCGACACCATCCCCGGGATCATCGGCGTACTCCCGCCGGGAGTCCGGATCCTCTCGGTCGAGAAGCTGAGCCGTACACCGGATCGCATCTTTCACGGGCGGGCGCGGCTCGCCTTCTTTCGCCCAGGCAAGCAGCCGATCCCCACCTTTGGGCTGCCCTTCATGCGAGCCGTCAAGGGAGTCAGCCGGGCCACACTCGTCAGCGACTCGGCCTTCGTGGACATCACCCCTCTCCTGCCTGCCGGCAACCCGGCCTTGAAGGACATCCAGGAGCTCGACCCTAGGCCGATCTCACTACTCCCGCTCACGGCGATCGTTTTGACGCTCCTGGGTGCCGCGGCCGGGTACGCGCTGATCAGTCGGCGGCGGGGCCGCCCGGCAGCTTCGCTGCCGCCCGTGACTGCCGCCGAACCGGTGATGCCAACGCCCTACCAGAACGCTCTCGACCGCCTGGATGCCGTAGAGCGGGAACGCTGGCCATCCCGAGGCAGCGTAGCAGCCCACTATGAGGCCGTGGCGCAGGCACTGCGTCAATACCTCGAGGCCGCGGAGAGCGTCAGCGCCTGCGAGCGCACTACCTCGGAGCTGCTCTGGGCGCTTCCGCCCTACCTCACCAGGGCCGGTATTCGAGACCGCTGCCACGACGTTCTGAGCGAAGCCGACCTGGTGAAGTTCGCTCGCGTGCGCCCGGGCGAGGCCGGCGCGGCCGACTACCTGAGGCGCGCCCGCCTCTTGCTCCAAACCTGGCACGAGGCTCGCCCCGCCGAAGAGAGTGTCGATGCGGTTCGCTGACCCCTTGCTCCTGCTGCTGCTGATAGCGGCACTCGGCTATGCCGCACTTGCGTGGATCCGACGGCGTCGAGTGCCGCCGGAGCATATCGGCTTTCCCGCGCTTGCCTTCCTTCAGGATGTCCGGCCGAGCCGACGGGCGAGATGGCGGCCGCTGCTGGCGGTGCTGCGTGTCGGCGGGCTCGCGCTCCTGATCGCCGCCTTGGCCCGTCCACAGCTCGCCCACGACGTCCGGGACATCCGGCTGCGCTCCCGCAACATCATGGTGGCCCTGGATATCTCGAGCAGCATGAAAGCGCGAGACTTTCAACCGGGCAACCGGCTGGAGGTCGCTCGACGAGTACTCAACGACTTCGTGCAACGTCGCCAGGGTGACCTCATCGGCCTGGTGACGTTTGCCGGACGCACCTTCCTCCAGGCTCCGCTTACCCCCGATACTGATTTGCTGGGTCAGACGATCGAGCGGGTGGATATCGGGATGCTACCCGATGGCACCGCGATTGGAACGGCACTGGCAATGAGCCTCAATCAGCTCAAGGATCTGCCGCCGAAGGCCAGCGTGATCGTGCTGATCACCGACGGCGCCAACAACACCGGGAAGCCGTCGCCCTATGCCGCGGCGGAAGTAGCCCGGTCACTCGGCATCCGGATTCACTCTATTGGACTCAGCTCGGCCGACACCTCCCAGGCGGACCGCAATCTGATCTGGCGCTGGGGCCGCACTCCTGCCCGCTTGAGCCGCTCGGATGAAGCCGTACTGACCCGCATCTCGTCCCGGACCGGTGGCCAGTATTACCGGGCCAACGATCCGGAGGCGCTCCGGCGGATCATGCGCGAGATCGATCCGCTCGAGCGACAGGACGTTTCCGTTCAAGAGATGCGCGACTACCGGGAGCTTTACTTGTTTGCCCTGATTCCCGGACTGCTGCTGCTCGCCCTGGAACTGGGGCTTCGAATGACCTGGCTCCGCACCCTCCCCTGACGCCATGACCTTCGCCTATCCCATCGCCCTCGTCCTGTTGCTCCCGGCCCTTTCGCTGGCGGTGTGGGCAATGCGCCGGCACGAGCGAGCGAGAGGTGTCCGGCTGCACGGCTTCGGGCAGCCCGGTCTGCTGGCACGTGGGTCCACCCTTCCATCGGCGCGGTTCACAGCGCTCCGTCAGGCCCTGACACTGGCGGGGCTGAGCTTCGCTCTGGTCGCTGCGGCACGCCCGCAGTTTGGCGAGCGTCCCGCATCCCTGGCCCACACCGGACGCGATGTGTTGGTGCTGCTGGATCTCTCCCGTTCGATGAACGCCGCCGACGGAGATCTTCCCCGTTTGGCGCTCGCGAAGAGTGCCGTGCTCGATGCGGTGGCGCGGTCGCCGGGCGATCGGCTTGGGCTCGTCGTCTTCGGCGGCAGCGCCTTCCTCCAGCTCCCGCTGACCGCCAACCATGCCGCGTTCCGGCGCTTTCTCGACGCCGCAAGCACGGACGACCTCGCCAATCCGGCTACGGACCTGTCGCGGGCGCTGGCCGCCGCAGCCACCGCGTTCGAGCATGCGGGTGAGCGGGGCTTTCAATCGGTGTTGCTTCTCTCCGATGGCGAGAGTGTGGAGGGAGACGTGGGCCCGCCACTCAAGCGGCTTCGCCTGGCGGGAGTCCCGGTGATCGCCATCGGTCTCGGCACCGGTGAAGGGGCGTCAATTCCGGCAGACAGCAGCGAGGCCCCCGAGCGATGGCATCGCGACCACATCGGCCGCATCGTCCAGTCCCGGCTCGAGGAAGGCGATCTCCGCCGGGCCGCGAATGAGACTGACGGGGTCTATCTCCGCTGGAGCCAGTCGGTCGGATCGGAGCTGAGCGCCGAGCTGGAGAAGCTGGAGAAGCGGACCATGTCATCCCGGACATCTCCGGAACGGGCGGATCAGTTTCAGTGGCCGCTCGGCTTGGCTGTCGCCATCCTGGCGATGGAACCGCTGCTTGGGGCGGTCTCGCATCGGAGGCGAAAGTGAGAGTCATGGCGGGGGCGCTCATCCTCCTGGCGGCCTGCAGCCCTGGGCTGCGCGAAGCCCGCAGAGGCAGCCGGCTTTACCAGTCGGGCCACTATGCCGAGGCCCACCAGGCGTTTCAGCAGGCGTTAGCCGTAAGCGGCGATCCCGCTATCCAGTATGACCTCGGTGTCGCGCTGTACCGCCTCAAGCGGTACGAGGACGCAGCCAAGAGCTTCCGGGAGGCTGCCTCTGTTCCCCGTCTCCGGCAACGGAGCTACTACAACCTCGGCAACGCCTACGTCCGGGCTTCCGAGGAGGCGCCAGAGAAGGACGAACCGCTGCGACAGGCGATCGTGGCATATGAGGAGGCGCTGCGCTTGCAACCGGCTGATTCAGCGGCCAAATGGAACCTGGAGCTGGCGATTCAGCGTCGAGGCCAGGATCGGGAATCCGGTGGCTCGCCCGGCCGCGGCCGCTCGGCGGACTACGGACAGGGCAACATGAACGTGCCGGGCTACGAGGGAAATCCGGAGGCGGCCGTCGGGGCGATGGCCGGTGGCGGATATGGGTCGGGAGAAGGGGAATCGGCCGAAGAGCTCAGCGAAGCCCAGGCCCGGGCGCTGCTAGAGGCGCTCGAAAGGGAGCAGCTCAATAGTCACGAGGGCCGCCAGTCTTCGGGCGGGGGCGCCGGCCAAAAGGACTGGTGAGTCCCCAGTCCACGTCCACCAGTGCCAGCCCGAGCAGTATGATGGCCGCAGCTAGATCCAGAGGAAGGCTGGGTGGTCGTGCCCTGTGATCGCCACGATCACCCGTTCGTAAATGCGGGGGCCGTTCTCACTGTTGGTGAAGACCACAATCGCCCGCCCGTTGGTTGGGTCGGCGATGACGAAGTTGCGGAACGAGTTGTTTGCGCCCCAGTGCCACAACACCTCCCCGTGCTCGTCCCGCTGAATCCCCCACCCGAGCCCCCAGGACAGAGCGCTATTGAGCCGAACCTGCGGCGTCATCATCGCGGTCCGGGTTGCAGTGGTGAGATTCAGTCCTGGAGCAGGCGGCTGGGCGACCAGGCGGGCCAGGAACTTGGCGTAGTCGCTGACCGTGGTCAGTAGAGAGGCCGCCGCATTCGGCACCATATACAACGGAAGCACGGGCCACTGCGGATTGACCAGCTGGACCGCTCGTGCGGAATCCTCGTATCTCCACTCATCGAGCGGCTTACCCCAGTCGTGGGCGATCGCCAGAACCCTGCGTCCGATGGCGGCCTGCACGTCGAGCCGGTTCTCGCGGCCGTCGTATCCGGCAGCCATCCGGGGCTCGAATTCTGGCTGCCAGTTGTAGCTGCTCCGTTTCATGTCGAGCGGGTCGAGGACCTGCTCCCGCATCAACCGGCTGAACGGTTTTCCGCTCAGCGCTTCCACGGCCCTCTGGAGGTAGAAGTAGGCCTCCCCGGAGTAGCTGAATTCCTTGCCTGGTTCCGTAGCCGGTTCCAGAGGAGAGAGCTGCTGTCGCCAGTTGGGGAGCCCGGAAGTATGGCTGAGGATATGCCGCGCGGTCACCCGCTTCATGCGAGCGTTGTTGGCGTCGGGGAGCGGGAGGTAGTCGTAGAGCGGGCGATCCAGGTCGAGGACGCCGGCATCGGCCATCCGCAGTACGGCGTAGGCGAACACCGGCTTTCCCAGTGAGGCAGCCTCGAACACCGTCTCCTCCGAGACCGACTGCGCCGGATCCTCGATGGCACGGCCAAAACCTCGCCTCCAGACCCGCCCCTGATCAACCACGGCTAACGCCAGGCCGGGGACTGAAGCCAATTCGAGCAGGCGTGGTAAGTGGCGCAGCAGATCGGCGTTGGGCTGCCATTGCGGGGCTCCGGCTTCCCCCGGCAGCTGCATAGGCCAAGCGGTACCGGCGCGCGCTGTGGCCAGCACTGCACCGGCACTTCCCAGCATGAAATGGCGACGGCTCAAGGGCATCGGTGAGGCCTCGACATCACCCTACGCAGGATCGCACGGGGCGTTTCGGTAAACCAGTCCGGGTCGGCCGTACCTCCTGTAGATGGCTGCCGGGCAAAAAGGGTTGCGCGGAGGGCAGAAGGAGCCCACCATGTCACCACATGGGCATGCTTTCCCCTGACACCCACATCGGCCGTGTCCGCCTCCGGGTCGGAGATCTCGAGCGTTCCCTCGCTTTCTATAGAGGCGTCCTCGGCTTGGACGTGAGCCGGGATGAAGGCTCGAGCCTGACGCTCGGTAATCTGCTCGTCCTCGAGGAGCACCGTGGCATCGCCCGACGCCCGGCGCGCCCAGTAAGCACCGGCCTCTACCACGTAGCACTCCTGGTTCCTGACCGCCGCGAGCTCGGCCGCTCGCTGTCGGAATTGCATCGGTCCGGTTATCCCCTCCGGGGAATGTCGGACCACGCAGTGAGCGAATCTCTGTACCTCGACGACCCCGATGGAAATGGGCTGGAGATCTATGCCGATCGCCCCCGGTCCACATGGCCGGTTCGCGATGGGGTGGTGCAGATGACCGTGGACCCGATGGATGTCGAAGGCGTAACTGCCGCGGGGCGGGAGCGGCCGGAGCCATGGACCGGCCTCTCCCCGGGGACAGTCGTGGGGCACGTGCACTTCACCGTCGCCCAGCTCGGGCCTGCGGTCGCCTTCTACCGCGAGATAATCGGGTTCGACGTGATGATGAGCATCCCCTCGCTGGTGGCTGTGTCGGCTGGGGGGTACCACCACCATCTCAACCTGAACACCTGGGCTGGAGAACGGCCGGGTCGGGATTCCGATCGAGTTGCCGGTTTATCGGGTTGGGAGCTTCGGGTGCCGGACGAGAAGGCGCGGAAGGCGCTCATCCAGCGAGTGACGGCGGCCGGCGGCCTGTCATCCTCATCGAGCGGGGTTGGGGCCACAGACCCCGATGGCGTCACGGTCACCATTACCGGCGGCGACTAGCGGGGCGTCCTTTTCGGCTGCATTTTCTGGACTATCAGGGGTGTAGCGATGCTGGACCTCTGGCCCTACTCCTCGGGCTTGAGGGCCTGGCGGACAATGTTCATCATCTCGCTCAAGGTGAACGGCTTTTCGATGGTGAGCACGGCGCCGAGCATTGTGGCGTTGCTGAGCAGGTCGAGGCGCTTGGTCTGACCCCCACCCGACATCGCGATGATTCGCATATTCGGAGTGTGGGACAGGAGCTCGACGATGGTCTCGATACCGTTCTTCTCCGGCATGTGCAGATCGGTGATGACAAGGTCGCCACCGTGATCGCGCCAGAGCCGGAGCGCTTCGACTCCGTCCCGGGCCTGGGTGACCTGATAGCCTTCCCTGCTCAGCAGGATGTGAAGCGTGCGGCGGATTCCAGGATCGTCGTCGACGATCAACACCCGCTGCCCGGCTCCTGTGATCATGCAGCCCCCGTTTTAGTGCTTCGAGCACGCCGGGCGTAACCCAGCCGGCAGTCATGGTCGGCACTAAATAGCAGGTACCGGGCCATGTCTCATCGTCAATCGCTGCATGACAATACACTTGGCGGACCCGTCCTTTAGGTCTGTAGGCTGCGGTTCTATGGCGAGTTCCGAGATTCACTAGGGTGTGACCATGTCTCGTTCTTTGACACGCCCCATCAGACTTGCTGCCCTGGGCCTCGCCCTGATGGGACCGGCTGCGCTTCAGGCACAGATCGGTTTGGCCTCGGGTACAGCCCACATCACCCTGATCGCGCGCGTTCCTCCGCGTGCTTCGATCAACGGGGTGGGCTCGGCTCGGGAGACGGTTCGCCGAGGCAACTTGAGAGAGGAGACGGTGACGGTTCGCCTGTCAGCGAATACGGGCTACCGGTTGGTGGTGGTAGGGACAGCTCCGGCGAGCTCGCCGGCCGGCCAGTCGCCCCGCTTGTGGGTTCGAGCCGAGAGTGGGCGCTTCGAGGAGGTCATGCCAGACGCGGCGGTGACAGTTATTCGGGGTCGACACGCCGTCGCTGAGTGGGAGCCCGAGGTGAATTTCCGCAGCGAGAGGCCCGCGTCAGGCCAGGGTGCGGCCGTGCTTCCGGTACGCTACGAGATCAGAATAGATCCCACCATTTAGCCACAAAGACGTATGACAGTGGCCTGTCCAGGCGAAGCGCCTGGAGGAGGTCCAGCTGAGATCTGTCATGGCCAGGGAGGGAATTGAACCCCCGACACGCGGATTTTCAGGGCGTTAGGACCCGGTCCCTGGAGAACCATAGGGAGCCACTAGGGCTAGCGGGTCCTGACCTCCATCACCCACACGTCGCTCCGCTCCTCGGACATCGCGTAGGCCAGGCGGCCCGCCGCCGCGCTCCACCCGCCGGACACACGCCTTCCACCTGGGAAAGTCATCAGCCGCTCCGGCGTGCCGCCCTCGAGCGGAATGCGCCAGAAGGTTGTGCCGGTCGAGTCGTTGCTCAGGGTGTAGACGGCGCGGCCGTCGTCGCTCCACTGCTCCTGGTTGCCCAGCACCGCCCGGGGCCCGGTAGTGTCGGCCACGAGCCGTGGCATGCCCGAGTCGGCCGGCATAATCCAAAGCGCACCACGGGTGAGCGAGGCGCTGACGGTCATGCTCCGCCCGTCCGGCGACCAGTGGGGGGAGAACCCCCAGCCGAGCCGCTCGACCGGCTGCTCCCACGGGGCGCCTCGCGAGGTCCGGCGTGCCGTCCAGATGCCGCCCTGGCCGGTGAAGATGGCCCAGGCGAGACGATTCCCGTCGGGCGCCCAGGCGGCCAACGCCTCCTGGCCCGGGGAGGATGTCACCCGCTGGAGCGGGGCGCCGTCGAGGCCCATGACCCAGATGTCGCGCGAGCCTGCCCGCCACGAGTGGAACGCGACCTCACGGCCATCGGGCGACGGCACCGGCCAGAAGTCGTCGCTCGAATCGCTGGTGAGCCGCTCGGGCGCGCCCGCGGGCAGCGCCATCCTGTACAGGTCCATGTTGCCACTGAGGTCGGAGTCGTAGTACAGCAAGCGGCCGTCCCGGGAGAGCAGGGTCGTCTCGACGAACTGGGACCCGTGGGTAAGCTGGGTCGCGCTCGAGGGCGCCACCGGCAGATGGGCCGGCACCGGGATGGACCAGGCGCTGCTCTCGATCGCGAGGTCGCCGTATGCGAGACGGCGGCCGTCCGCCGAGAGCGAGATGGTGTGGGCATTGAGGCCGGTAGTGAGGCGGAGCGCGGGTCCGCGCGGCGCGCCTGCCGCCATCGCCTGGGCGAAGATGTCGCGCGGACCGTACCGGTTGGAGACGTAGTAGACCCAGCGCCCGTCGGGCGACCACACTGGGCTCAGGTTGGAGAAGAGGCTGTCGGTGAGCGGCACGACCCGGCCGTCGCGCACCCGCAGGCTCACCAGCCGGCTGGGTGAGACGTTGCCGAACAGCGTCCCCGGGGCGAGCGCGATGGCGTTGCCCGAGGAGCAGGCGAGGTACTCGGCGTCGGGGCTCCAAACGCAGCCGTGAGCCTCGTACAGACGCGCGATGCCGCGGGAGTCCCCGCGGGACTCGCGGACGAAGACCGAGTCGCCGACGACGTACGCGATCCGCTTTCCGTCGGCCGCCCAGGCTGCCGAGATCACCGGCCCGCTCCGGCCGGGCGGGACCTCCGCCGTCTCGGCCCCGCCGCCAGCCGGCGCGCTGACGACGCCGCCGCGCTCGAGGAAGAGGACCCGGCTTCCGTCAGGAGACCAGCGGGGATGGGACTGGACCTGGTCGGCGTCGTCCGTAAGCGCGATCTCCCGGCCGCCGGCTACCAGGCGGACGAAGACCCGCATGTGGAGTGGCGTGCCGCCGGCGTAGGCCACGGTCTTGCCGTCCGGCGAGATGGCCGGCAGCACCTGCATGACGGGATCCCAGGTCACCTTGGTGGTCGAGCCGAAGCTCATCGGAGGCGGAGCCGGACCCGACCGATGCGCGCCGAGGAGATAGGCCCCGGCCAGCAGGGCGACGCCGGCCACCGGGACGATCCATCGCCGCCAGGGCGAGGCTGCCGTGGGGACCAGGCGCGCGCGGGCTCCCGCGTGTCGGCCGGCCCGCTCGGCGGTGAGACTCGCCGCGAATTCGTGCCCCGAGCCGAACCGGTCGGCCGGCAGCTTCTCCAAGGCGGTGAGGACCGTCTCCTCCACCTCGGGGGGAATCGAGCGGCGGCGGGGGATCAGCGGCCGAGGCTCCTCGGTCAGCACCTTGGCCACGACGGCCTGCGCCGTCGGCCCGCTGAAGGGCGGCTCGCCGATCAGCATCTCGTAGGTGACCGCGCCGAGGGCGTAGATGTCACTACGGGCGGTGATCTCCCGCTCGCCCATCGCCGGCTCGGGGCTCATGTAGTGCGGCGTGCCGACCGACATCCCGGTCTCGGTGATCCGGGTCCCGCCCGCCTTGCTCGCGGCCAGCGCGATGCCGAAGTCCGCCACCAGCGCGGAGCCGTCGTGCAGCAGGATGTTTTCGGGCTTAATGTCGCGGTGGATCACCCCATGGCGGTGGGCGTAGTCGAGCGCGCCCGCGACCTCGCTGGCGATCCGGATCGCGTCGCCCACCGGCAGCTGCTTCTCCCGGGTGAGCCGGTCGCGGAGCGACTCGCCCTCGATGAAGGGCATGGCGTAGTAGAGCACGCCGTCGGCCTCGCCCGAGTCGAACAGCGGCAGGATATGGGGGTGCTGCAGGTTGGCCGTGGTCCTGATCTCGCTCAGGAACCGCTCGGCGCCGATCACGGCGGAGAGCTCGGGCCGCATGAGCTTGATGGCGACCTGGCGGTGGTGCCTCAGGTCCTGGGCGAGGTAGACAGTCGCCATGCCGCCCTGGCCGAGCTCGCGCTCGAAGCGATAGCGTTCGGCCAGCGCGGCGGCGAGGCGGGAGCGGGGCTCGTGCATGGGTGTCCATCAATATGACGACCGTCCGCGGGTGTGGCCACCTGCTTCGGCCGCCTACCGCCCGTCGCCTTGTCGTCCCTAGCCGGGTCACCGAATCGTCGATCAGATGTTCTCGACCCTGACGAAGGCCTGGTGATCACATGGCGTTTCGGTTAGAAAGGCGGAGTTCAAGGAAGGTGTGCGCGAGTGCGTGTCTCCTGTTCGTACCAGGCTTAAGGTGCTTGAGCGCAGCGCTTGATTGACCGGGCGCTTAGTAGTTCGCCTCCGTCAGGTACTTTCAGGTACTGGAGGCTAAACGGGCCACCCAGGTCGGGTGGCCGTCTCTTTCGTAGGCTGTGTTATCGAAGGGAATTAGAACAGTGGCCAG
>DATBSM010000066.1:0-5859 GCA_036559785.1 Gemmatimonadales bacterium | reverse complement strand
AGTCCGATCCTGGAAGGGTATCGTCATGAAAATCTCGGATATGTCGATTCGGAGGCCGGTCCTCGCTAGCATGCTGAGCCTGGCCCTGGTGCTCTTCGGCGTCATTGGATACACCCAGCTCGCGGTCCGCGAGTTCCCCGATGTCGACGCCCCCATCGTCTCGGTCACCACGGTCTTGCCGGGAGCCAACCCCCAGGTGGTCGAGTCGGCGGTAACCGACATCCTGGAGGAGGAGCTGAGCACGGTCGAGGGACTGCGTACCCTTACGAGCTCGAGCGGGGAAGGTGTCAGCAACATTACCCTGGAGTTCAACCTCGAGCGGGGCGTGGAGGCGGCCGCCCAGGACACCCGGGACAAGGTCGCCCGAATCCGGGAGCGCCTGCCGGAGGACGTCGAAGAGCCGGTCGTCGCCAAGCAGGATGCCGACGCGCAGCCGTTCTTCTGGCTGGCCCTGTCCGGCGAGAACTACGACCTGCTCCAGCTGTCCGACCTGGGCGACCGGCTGGTCAAGTCCCGGTTGCAAACGCTTCCCGGGGTGGGCCAGGCCCGGATCTTCGGTGAGCGGCGCTTCTCGATGCGGGTTTGGCTGTCCCCCTCCGAGCTTTCCGCCCGCGGCCTGACCGTGCAGGACGTCCAGCAGGCCATTCGAAGCCGCAACGTGGAAGTCCCTGCGGGGCGCATCGAATCCGAGCGGCGGGAGTTCACCGTCCGCTCGCTGGGTGAGCTCAAGACCCCGGAGGAGTTCGGCAATCTGGCGGTCAGCAACACCGGTGGCATTCTGGTGAAGCTCAAGGACCTGGGCCGGGTGGAACTGGGACCGGAAGACGAGCGGAGCGCCCTCCGCTTCAAGCGCATCCAGTCGATCGCGATCGGCGTGGTACGTCAGTCCAAGTCGAATATCATCTCGGTGTCGGACGCGATCAGCGCCGAACTTCCCAAGATTCAGGCTTCGCTGCCGCCCGGGGTCAGCCTCAACATCGGCTTCGACCAGTCGATCTTCGTCAAACGCTCCATTAAGGAAGCCGAGGAGACCCTCCTGATCGCCGCCCTGCTAGTGGTGGTCATCATTTTCATCTTCCTGCGCAATCTGCGGGCGACGATTATTCCCGGCCTGGCCATCCCGACGTCCATCGTGGCGGCGTTCGCGATCATGTACTTCATGGGCTTCTCGATCAACAATTTCACCCTGCTCGCGCTTACCCTCGCCATCGGCATCGTGGTAGACGACGCGATCATCGTGCTGGAGAACGCCTACCGGCACCAGGAAGAGCTCCACGAGTCGCCCGAGGAAGCTGCTATCAACGGCACCCGGGAAATTGCCTTTGCCGTGCTGTCGACCACCATCGCCCTGGTGGCCGTGTTCACCCCCCTCGCCTTCCTTAAGGGCTCCACCGGCCGACTGTTCAACGAGTTCGGGGTGGCGGTGGCGGGATCGGTGATTATCTCGGGTTTCGTGGCGCTTACCCTGACCCCAATGCTCTGCGCCAAGATCCTCCGGGTGCCGCAGCGACATGGGCCGCTCTACCGGCTCCTGGAGAACGGATTCAATAGCCTGGCCTCCGGTTACGCTCGCAGCCTGGCCTTCACCCTCAGGCACCGGCTGGTCGTCGTGGGCCTCACCGCTCTGGTGACCGTCAGCGCGTTCTTCGTCTTTCGGTCGCTCAAGCGGGAGTTCGTCCCTGCTGAGGACCGGGGGTGGTTCCTGACGTTCATCATTGCCCCGGAGGGCTCCTCGCTGTCGTATACCGACAGCTACCAGCGCCGGGCCGAGGCAATCCTCGCCAAGACGAAGGACGTCAACAGCTTCTTCAGCGTGGTAAACATCGGCGACGGGGTCAGCCGCGGCATCATCTTCACCAATCTGGAGGACTGGTCCAACCGCAACCGGTCGGTGATGGATGTCGTGAATGAGGTGCAGGGGCAGTATTTCGGGATCCCGGGTATTTTCGCGTTCGCCAGCAACCCACCGGCCTTCGGATGGGGCAGCCCGGTGAACTTCGTCATCCAGCACCCGGATTTCGATCTATTGGCCAAGGGGAACGACACCCTGCTCGCGCGCGCTCGCCAGGTACCGGGCCTGGTTAACGTGGACAGCGACCTCCGCGTCAACAAACCCCAGCTCACGGTGAGCTTCGACCGGGATCGGGCCGAGGATCTGGGTGTGTCCGTCTCGGACGTGGCCACCACCCTTCAGGTTCTCCTGGGTGGCAGTCAGACCGGAACCTTCACCCGGGCCAACAAGCAGTACGACGTGATCGTGCAGCTCGATCCCAAGGCCCGGGCCACGCCGAGTGACATGACCGGGTTGTACGTCCGGGGCCGGGAGAACCAGCTGGTGAAGCTGGAAGCGCTCGCCACCGTGCAGGAAGGCGTCGGGCCTCGCGAGCTGAACCACTTCCAGCGGGTGCGTTCCGCAACCATCACGGCGAGCCTGGCCCCCGGGTTCACCCTCGGAGAGGCACTGGACTCGCTGACGGCCATCGCGAACGACGTGCTGCCTAAGGGCAGCAGCACCGCGCTCGCCGGCGAATCGCGGGAGCTGGAGGAAAGCGGCTCGGCGCTCTATTTCGCCTTCCTTCTGGCGCTGGTGGTGGTCTTCAT
Source organism: Gemmatimonadales bacterium (assembly GCA_036559785.1). GTDB lineage: Bacteria > Gemmatimonadota > Gemmatimonadetes > Gemmatimonadales > GWC2-71-9 > CAVVWJ01. Next base: position 3,258 of record DATBSM010000066.1, on the reverse strand, counting down.
GGTGCTCGCCAGCCAGTTCGAGTCGCTGGTGCACCCGTTCACGGTGCTCCTGGCGGTGCCGCTCGCGGTCACCGGCGCGTTGCTCACGCTCAAGTTCGCGGGCTCGACGCTCAACGTGTACAGCCAGATCGGAATGATTCTTCTCATCGGGCTGGTCACGAAGAACTCCATTCTGCTGGTAGAGTACATCAATCAGTTGAAGGAACGTGGCATGGACACGCTGGCCGCGGCCCAGGAGGCCGGCCGGATTCGTCTCCGCCCCATCCTGATGACGTCGGTGGCCACCGTTGCCGGGGCGCTTCCGATTGCGCTCGGGCTGGGAGCCGGTTCCCTGAGCCGGCGCCCGCTGGGGTACGCCATCGTGGGCGGGCTGATGTTCTCAACCCTGCTCACCCTGTACGTCGTCCCCTCAGTGTATGTGATCTTCGACGGATTGTTTCAGCGCCGGAGGGTCCGCGCCGAGAGCCGGAGCAGTGCCCTGGCGCCGGCGGAGGCCGACTGATGCTGTTACTGCTGTTGGCGCTCCAGGCTATGCCGGCCCGGGCAGAGTCGATCCCGGGCGACGACTCGATTCCACGGATAACCCTGGCCGAGGCAGTTCGCCGTTCGTCGAGGTTCGATCCCGACTACGTCCGCGCACTCGGGCAGATCGACAACGCCGAGTGGGGCCGGCGGGCGGCCATGCTCGCGTTCTTCATACCGTCGGTAAATCTGTCGCTGGACCAGACCAAATACTCGGAGAGCTTCTTCAACCCGGCAGATCCGGCCAATCCCACGCAAACCCTGGTTGTTGGCAGGGCCAGCGCCAACTACGAGATCTTCAGCCTGCGGAAATTCGCCGAGCTGTCCCGAACCAAGGCCGATCTCGCCAGCGCCCAGGCCAGCGAGCTGGAGCAGCGGTTCAGCGCGGCGCTGGAAACGGAGTCGAGTTACTACGACGTGCTGGTCAATCAGGAGCTGTACCGGGTAAACGAAGAACGAGCCCGGCGAGCTCGGGAGGGCTTGGGCGTCGCGCGGGCGCGGGTGTCGTCGGGAGCAGCGGTCCAGACCGATTCACTCCAGCTGGTCCTGGAGTTAGTTCGCGCCCAGGTCGATAGTCTGCGCCAGCACAATGCCCTCCGCACAGCCCAACTGGAGCTGGGGCGGCGGGTCGGTGCCGAGGGCCCGGTAGACGCTGTCCCGTTGGACACCGTACCTGCTGCCGCGCTGCCGATCAGCCTCCCCCAGGCGCTCCAGATCGCCCTCGACCAGGGCCCGCAGTACCGGACGGCCAGGGCCAACGAGAAATCGGCTGCCGCCGCGCTACGGGCCGAGCGGGGTGACTACGTGCCCGTCCTGAGCGTCGGTGGCCTGCACCAGCGGTATGACACCCGGTTATTTCCCGGCGCCGCCAACATCAGCTCTGTGACGTTCAGCCTCTCCTACCCTCTCTGGAACAATGGGCAACGGGAGATCGAGGTGAGCCGGGCCAGGGTCAACCGTGACGTCGCTCGCGCTATTCGCGACGATATCGAGCGGGTGGTCCGGCGGGATGTGACCGCTTCCTATGATGGCTACCAGGTTACCGCGGCAGCGGTGGAGCTGGCGCTGGTGGCCGTCAACGTGGCCAGCCAGACCTACCGTATGCAGGAGCTTCGCTATCGGTCGGGGGCGAGCACGATCCTCGACCTGCTCGACTCCCAGGTGGACTTGGCCGAGGCGGAGGCTGGCCTGGTCCAGGCCCGCTACCTGAACCGGCTTGCACTAGCGCAGCTCGAGGCGATACTCGGCCGGAGACTCTTCACGAACAAGGACGCACCGTGAGACCGATGCATGCAGCATTGTTGACGCTGGCCGCTATCGCGGCCTGCGGCAAAGCGGAGTCGAAAGGCAAGGGCGGGGATGGTGCCGGAGGCCCAGGTGGTGGCGGACCGCCTGCAATGCCGGTAGAGGCCGCAGCCGCCCGCGTCGATACCGTCGTGGACGCCATCCTCGCGACGGGCCAGATCGAGGCCATGCAGTCGATCGAGCTCCGTCCTGACGTCGAGGGCCGGGTCGTTCAGATCCTGGTGCGGGAAGGCTCCCCAGTGGCCGCGGGTACCGCGCTCTTCAAGATCGATGACGCTGAGCTCCGGGCGCAGGTGGCACAGCTGGAGGCGGACCGCGATCTGGCGCAGCAATCCCTGACTCGGACGCGAGACCTCCTGAGCCAGAAGGCGTCGTCACAGGCGGAGCTCGAGCGTGCCGACGCCACCATGCGGAGCACGGAAGCTCAGCTGGACCGGCTTAAGGTTCGGCTCGGCCGCACCCTGGTTCGCGCACCGTTTGCCGGCGTTGTGGGTCAGCGGTTCGTCAGCCTGGGCGATTACGTGACCAGTGATACCCGTTTGGCCGCCTTGCAGACCGTCTCGCCCCAGCGGGCCTCGTTCCAGGTACCCGAGCGCTACGCTGAGCAGCTGAAGCCAGGCCTGGAGGTCACCTTTCGCGTGGCCTCGCTGCGGGGGCGCGAATTCACCGGCCGGGTGGATTTCGTGGACCCAATCGTCCAGCTGCCGGGACGCACGATCCTGGTAAAGGCCCAGGTGCCTAATCGCCGGCGGGAGCTGCAGGCCGGCATGTTCATCGAGGCCCGGCTTGCCACCGCCATCCGGCCGAAGGCGGTGGTGATCCCGGAAGACGCGGTGCTTCCGCTCCAGGGCTCGAATTTCGTCTGGGTTATCACCGAGGGGAAAGCGACCCGACGCCAGGTGGAGCTGGGGGTGCGCACTCCCGGCTTCGTCGAGGTGACCAGTGGAGTCGAGGACAAGGAGCAGGTCGTAGTCGGGGGGCAGGAGCGGCTGTCCGAAGGATCACCAGTGGCTGCCACCCTGGTGCAACGGCGTCCGGCCAGCGGCCGGGAGGAAAGCGCAGTCGTGGACAGCGCGGCGGCCGTGAAGACGGACAGCGGGACATCGGGACAGAAGGACAGCGGGGCAGCGGGGCAGAAAGACAGCGGGGCAGTGGTGCGGCAGGGCAGCTAGAAGCGGGCAGGACAGCGGCACACCACCTTCGATATGCCTCGCTGCCCCGCCGCCCCGCCTCTAGAACAGCCCGCTTTTCGCGGCCGACCAGAGGCGCGTCAAGCGCTCGAAGCCATCTTGCAACATCTCCACCTGCTGCGGACTTGGGGAGACCGCCACCGCGGTTTCCAGCTCGGTAGCGATGCGACCCATTTCCTGGCGGCCCTGCTTTGCCGCCTCCACTTTGATCTCCGCCAGTAGTTCGGCGATCTTCTGTCGT
>DATBSM010000065.1:0-3828 GCA_036559785.1 Gemmatimonadales bacterium | reverse complement strand
CATCCAGGCGTATACCCGCTTCCTCCGGCAGCTGGAAGCGTCGCCCTGGATCAAGGACGTGACCCCGGTGTCGGCCCAGACGGTCGTGGAACACGAGCGGCCGGTGACGGCGTTCAGCATCCGCGCTACGTACGCCTCGGCAGACTCGGCGTACATCCGCGTCGCTCCCTTCAGCCAGTCGGTGAGGTAGCCCATGGCCATCTCTAACGAAAAAGCCACCCCCATGCTCGCGCTGCTGCTGGCAGCCATGGTCGGGTACTGCGCTTATACCGGAACCGTGATCAACCTGGTGGGCCTGAACGGCCTCGCCGCCGGCCGGGTGCACGTGGCTGCGGTGCGAGACACCATCACCAGGTTCGAGGCCGCCACCGACAGCGCCAAGAAGGAACTCGCGCGCGGCAGCGTTGCCGATGTGCGCAAGCGGCTGGAGACCTATCGCTCGAGCCTCCTGCTGCTTCGCCGGCTGGTGCCCGAGCGGAACGAGGTGCCCAACCTGCTTGATGATATCTCGACCCGGAGCAAGATCCGGGGCGTGACGCTCTCGCAGGTGGTGCCGCAGCCCGTCTCACCAGGGCCGGCGCCGTTCGATACCTACTCGTATAACATGTCGGTCATCGGTAAGTACGATCAGATTGGCCAGTTCCTGGCGGATATGGCCAGCCTGCAGCGGATCATCGTGCCGTACAACCTGTCGGTTGGAGCCGCCAACCCTCAATCGGCCAAAGCACTCGGCGACAGCACCGGCTCGATGCTCGAGGCCAAGTTCCAGGTCCGCACCTACGTCAAGTCTTCCAGCCCGGAAGGAGTGGCCAGTGGCACGTAACGTCTTTGGGCTCGCCCTTCTGGCGACGCTGGCTCTGTCCGGGTGCTCCAAGCTGGACAACCTGCCGTTCCTGGGGAACAAGAAGGCCAAGGCGGCCGAGGCACAGGCGGTGGCTCTGCGCGCCCGCACGGACAGCCTGCGCAAGGCCCGGCAGCTGGCCGATTCGCTCGCCCAGGTTCGCTATGCCTCGTGCGTGGACTCGGTCCGCACCGAGCTGGTAAAGCCGGTGGCCGTAGTGAAGAAGACCCGGGCCTCGAAGAAGAAGAAGCCGCCGGCTCCGCCGTCCGAGGAGCTGATCGCGGCCCAGGCCCAGTACGTGTGCGGATCCGATACCAAGGCTCCGCTGCCCACGCTGGCCAGCGATTCCGCCAAGCCGTCCGCCGTTGCCGCCGCGCAGCCCGCGCCGGCAAAGGCCGACAGCATGAAGCCCTCGGCGCCGGTGGCTGATGTAGCCGCCGCAGCCAAGCCCGACTCGATGACGGCGATCCCGGCGGTCAATCAGGCAGCCTGGGCCGATTCGGTGCAGAAGTCCAAAGAAACCGAGATGTACCGGGAGACCTTCGCGTACTCGGGATCCATCCGCGACCCCTTCAACTCGCTGCTCAACATGGCGAAGGCGGGGCCGGAGGTGGCCGACCTCCAGCTGGTCGGTATCTACCAGAATCTTCGGGTCCCCTCGGGTAGCGTGGCGGTGTTCCGGGAGAAAGAAGGCGGCAAGCGCCACAAGCTGCGTGCCGGCGATCAGCTCGGCCGCTCTCGGGTAGTGCAGATTCGTGAACGCGATGTCGTATTCATGATCGAGGACTTCGGCTTTGAACGGCAGGAAACCCTTTCGCTCAGGAAGCAGGAGGACGGAACCCCATGACCCGATTGTATCGCCTAGTGCTCGCCATCGCCGCGGTCTTCGGAGTGCCCTCCACGGCGCTCGCCGACGGCCCCGCGAGCGGAGAGGTCACGGGTGTCAGCGTCCAGGCTTCACCGGGACGCGCTGACATCGTGATCAACGTGCGCGGCGCGGTCGAGGTCCGCGACTTCATGCTGGAAGGCCCTAACCGCCTGGTGCTCGACGTCATGGGCGCCCGGCTGAAGGGCAATGCCTCGAGCCTCTATGACGGGGTGAAGCGCGGCGGGGTACTCAACCTCCGCTACTCCCAGTTCCAGCGCGACGTGGTTCGGATCGTTCTCGAACTCGATCACGCGAAGGACTATCACGTCGAGCGGGGAACCGACGCCATCCGGGTATCGTTCGGCACCGACCAGTCCTTCCTGGCCTGGTCCTCGAACGATCCGGCAGCGGCAGCCGCCAAGTCGAAGTCGCCCCGCCGCGAGCCCGAGGTTCAGCTCGCCGCCGTCCGGCTGACCAGCACCACAGCCGAGGAGCCTCGGATCACGGTGGTGTGGGACCGGGCCAATATCGCTGACGTCGTTGCCGGCTTCGCCGCCTTCAGCGGTCGGACCGTCATCCTGGGCAAGGACATCAAGGGTGAAGTCTCGGCCGAGATCAAGAATCAGCCGTGGCCGCAGGCGTTCCAGGCCGTCCTGGCCTCGCAGGGCCTCTCTGCTCAGGAGATGCCGGGTGGCATCATCCGGGTAGACGCGCCTTCGGTGCTGGCCGCGCTCGATTCACTGGAGCCGCTGGAGACCAGCGTGGTCCGGATCAACTACAGCAAGGCCGCCGACCTCACCAAGAGCATCGAGGGTACCCTGACCAAGGGCCGCGGCAGGGTCATTGCCGACGTGGGCTCCAACTCCCTCATCATCACCGACACGCGCAGCAAGGTGTCCAGCGTCGCCGAATTCGTGCGGGGCCTGGATGTCCGTACGCCCCAGGTCTCGATCAAGGCCAAGATCGTGTTTGTAGACCGGACCGACATCGAGGAGCTGGGAATCAAGTACGACCTGGGCACCAGCAACCAGTTCTTCAACAAGCTGATCCAGCGCCCGGACCCGAACGGTACCGATGGCCAGACCTTTGACCCCGATGTGAACATCGTGGATGTGGGTGGCGGCTCGGTGTCGGCTATCGGAAACGCCAGCGGAACCATCGTCGGCTCCGCGCTCGACCTAGTCTTCTCCACGGCGTTCGGCGGCTTTACGCTCACCTCGTTCCTGAGCGCGTTGGAGCGCCAGGACCTGTCCGATATCCAGGCCGAGCCGGTCATCACCACGCTCGACAACCGCAAGGCTGACATCCTCGTGGGTGAGGAGACTCCGGTCCGCGTCATCGACGCCGGCGGCCAGGCGGGTGCGGCCACGTCCACGGTTCAGTTCAAGGAGACCGGTATCCGGCTCACCGTGACTCCGCACGTCACCAGCAATCGCCAGATCTCCATGGAGTTGCACACCGAGCGGTCCGCCGTCCAGGAAGTTGAGGCCGGTGACCTGGGCTTCGTCTTCTCGACCCAGCGGGCCGACAACCAGCTGCTGGTGAACGACGGCGAGACCGCCGTCATCGGTGGACTGACTGTCACCGAGGTGACCAACAGCCGCTCGGGTATCCCGCTCCTCTCGGGGCTTCCGATCATCGGCAAGCTGTTCAGCTTCAGCTCGACCAAGGAAAACCGGCGCGACCTGATTATCTTGGTCACGCCCCGGATCATCGACGACGGCGCCTCGCCGCAGTGAACCGGCGGACGTCTTCAGATATAGAACGAGCCCGGCGCGAGCCGGGCTCGTTCGTTAGTATCCGGCGAGGGCAGACCTCCTTCCAAGGACCCTGTCGCGATGCTCCACTTCACCACTGCAGGCGAATCGCATGGCAAGGCCCTCGTCGCCATCGTCGAGGGTCTGCCGGCTGGCCTGCCGGTTTCGGCGGAGTGGGTGGATCGTGAGCTCGCCCGGCGGATGCAGGGCTACGGCCGTGGGGCCCGCATGAAGATCGAGCGTGACCACATCGAGTGGCTCTCCGGCGTGCGGGCCGGTGAGACGCTGGGCTCGCCCGTGGCCATGCTGATTCCCAACCTGGACTGGGCCAACTGGGAAGACGTCATGGCCTACGAGAGCTC